>DMUE01000099.1:0-23469 GCA_003476465.1 Microbacterium sp.
CTCACTTGACTTGACGAATTCCGACTCGATAGAACGAGTCCCGAACGCAACGAGGGCGGGGATGTTGGCATGGTCGTGTTTCGCAAAGCCGCGAAGCGCGTCGACAATGGAAATCAATCGCTTCTCATGATCGACGCCACGTTCTTCGCTCGCAAGCAGCAAGTCCAGCAGAGTGTTCGAAGCGAACGCGTCGAAGTCGTACTCCGCGATCTGCTCCAGTACATCGAGCAGATCCGAGCTCGTAGAGCGATGAGAGTAGGGTTCGGTTCCATCGGTGGGGGAACTCATCTTGCGTAAGAGGTGCTCGATGACTTCCCGCGCCGCGCTCGCACCGACGAGTGAGTAGTGCTCCAACAGCTCGATTGGCGATGGTGCGGTCGACGTCGTGAGGACGCTCCTCATGAACATTCTCGCAGGGCCTCGTGCGGCGTCGACACCCATCAACGCGCACTTAATGGTTCTGCCGATGACCTCGTTGCGAGCGTTCGGTACCCACTCAGCCAGCTCCGTCGGAGAGGTGGGGGCCGCGAACTTGGTGAAGATAATCCCGGCAAGACTCAGCGCCAATAGTTCTGGAACCACCTCGTACGTCTTGAGAGTTCCCCCTTGGTAATTGGTCCGCTCCTCAACCTCGATCAGCCCGCCTGTTGCCAAGAGATTCAGCTGCGTACTCAGGTCCATACGTTGGATCTGCAGATGCTCGGCGAGTCGAAGCAAGTCGTCGTTTGCTATCCGCCCGACGAGGCCAAGAACAGCAAGGAACGACGTCGTGGTGGACGGCAATCCAGCGCGGATCACAAACCGCTCTACCTCCGACTGCAGAGCTACCCCATCGAAAACGGAACTACGCGTTCGCTCGTCCTTGAGGAGATCTGCGAGGTGAGCCGCCCATCCAACTCGCCCCATAGCTTGGGCGAGAATCCTCTGGATTACCGAGCGGTTTCGAATCCCTCGGTCCTGGACGACCTCCGCAATCTGGGTTCGCGTCAGCAGCCCAACCTCGATCCGACGGGCCGCGGGCAAACCCGTGGCGACCTCGGTCACTTCATGCGGCCAACAGACTGCAATGATGCGAAATTCGAGGCCCTCTGCGCTGCGAACCGCTCTCAATCTGGCAAGGATTTCCCCCCGCACGCCGGCGTCATCTACCGCAACCATCGCGGGCTTGGAGTCGAGGAGATCATCCATCAGCCGATCGTCGGGTGGCGATCCCTGAACGAACACCAGGCCGTCGAGGGCCTCGAGCACCGACGTCTTACCTGCGCCCGCGACTCCCCAGACGATGAGATCCGAACTAGCCGACTCGATCTCACCGACCACATCGGCGCGACCGACCAGGGAAACACGCTCCATTGTGGGACGAGCCGGGTCGGAGACACTCGCCAGGGAGTAGGGGCCACCGGGGAGGGAGAGCAGTCGTTGCCGCCAATGTCCCTCGGATGCGAGTCGAGCGGCGAAATAGCTGCGGTCGTAGATGGCAATCAACCTGTAACCCTCGCGCTGTGCCATCGCCTCGAGCGAGCGGCGCTGAGTCTGATTCAGAACCGCAAGGCTGACCGCGATTACCTCGTCGCCTTTCACGTGGTGACTTCGCATTGATCGCAGGGAGCTGCGCAGGTTGGCGCGGGCCCCCTTTTCGGTGCGTGATGAAGTCACGGTCATCTGGATCGGTGTGGCATCCCGCCGAATGATCTCCGCGTCCCGGCCGTGGTCCGTGCCGCCTGGAATTGGGCTGAGCCCACTTATCGACTCGCCCAGCAACGACCCGGCACACTCCTCAAAGGTGGACGGATCAATGCGGTGCGCAGGGTCCGCTAGTGCACGCGCAACTCGCTCGATGATGTTCACAGGTCGGACCTCCGCTATGTCGTCCGAACTTATCGGTCAGTCGTGACGCTGGCGAAGACTCACGACGCCGTTGGTCGAAACGCATGCCGAAAGTGAAAGCTGCAGGACACCGCGAACCTGCTCTACGACTCACCAACCGGATGAGCGACTTGATCAACTCCGCCGAAGCGGACAACAAGTTGCGGGGCCGAGGCCGCGAGAACCCTAGAGCGGTCGCAAGTTCTCGACGCGAAACCCATCGCCGTCGCGATGGACATCCTCGATGTCAGCCGTGTAGCTGCCCAGCATCGAGATCGCTTGCTGTTCAGTTGTGAACGGCGGGAGGTTCGCCTCCAGCACCGCTCGTGAGCCGATCCGATTGCCGTCGTCGTCGAAGATCTCCACGGCGAAGGACGGGCTGTTATGCGGGAACGCGTGGGTATTGGGTCGGATGATTGCGTACATGTTGGAATCCATTCTGGCCGCCTTCAAGGGGCCTCTACCTACTATCGGACGAAGGACGGAAGCCTTCATCTGTAATATCGACCAACCGCGCTCGCGCTGCGAAGATCACGCCCGCACGAACCCAGTCCGGACTCCCTGCCGGAGCGGGATCATCGCGCTACCGAACCCGTCCCATAACCGACAGACAGAGGAATCCCGCAACCCCTGGTCCAAATTGGGCCGGAGTGCCGAGTGGGACCTCGCCGGGAAGCCGAAGCACTGTGGCTCGCCACTCTTAGGACCGCAAAGGATGGTTGAGAACCCTAGAGAGTCCTGATGCGCAGTGGCTGTGATACTCGCGAGCCTTATCGGTTGACGAACCCAATGCGCCAAGACAGTGGATGCAGGCAGGCTGGCCGGAGCCGGCCCGGCCTGACGCCCGCACCGGCAGCCCGAGGGAGCGGAGCTCGGCCGCGCTAAGAAGAAGCCCGGGTCGAGCTAGGAACCCGGCGACGCTCATGTCTCGCTCGTCCCGCGTTGCTGCGCTCTCTGCCTGTGGCTCGTCGACGGGTCCAGGGGCGCTGTCCGGCTCTGCCCCGTCCTCCGGTTGATGGGTGCGCACTTCGTACTTGGGCCACTTGTCGTAGCGGTAGGTGGAGGGGAGCCGGGCGACGTGACCGTACTGCTCGAGCGCGTCCAGCCAGCTTCGCACTGCTTCCTCGGCGAGGCGCACGTCAGGATCCATCCGCTCGAGGTCCTCCGTCATCCCACGAATGCTGACCCGCCACCCCTCGCGACGTCCGTGGATGTATTTCAAGTACAGGCTCCCCTGCCACATCACGGGCGGAACCGGCAGCTGGATCACGGTCTTCCCGCTGATCGGAACATGCTTGAGAAAGTCCGGGACCACGCCGAAGAGGCCGATGATGCGCCGGTGCTCGGAGGTTTCCGCCCATACCCGCGCGTTGGCTTCGGACTTCTTGCGCACCCGGTTGTAGAAGCCGTCGTACGCGTCCTTTCTCCGTCGCTCTTGCTCCTCTTCCTCCAGGCGGCGCTGTTGCTGTTCCAGCCGGCGCTGCTCGAGCGCTTTCTCTATCTGCGCGGGCACGTCCAGGAGCGCAGCGATCTGGTCAGTGAGGAATCGTCGATCGGCATCGATCCGGAACTCGCTCAGCGGTTCGGACCGCAAGGAGCCGCTGCCCGAGCGGCTGAGGACCATCCAGTTGGGGAACTCGATCGGATACGCCGCTCGAGTCGTATAGCCGATGTGTTCGAACGTGGGATCGATCCACAGTATGGGCTGATCCGCCCCGCCCACGGCGGCCAACGTCGGGTTGGAGAGGAGCCATCCAGGCATCATCTCGTGGAAGTGCGCGCCCCTATACCCCCACAGCCACACGTCGATGATCCCCAGCTCGGCGTAGGAGTCGTGCCGCTCCTGCCACTCCGCAGGCGACATGCTCGCGTACTGAACTTCGAAAGCGATCTGCGCGCCGCTGGAGCGCGACGTGGCCATCACATCCGCGCGCCGGCGACCATCCGCTGTTGTCATCTCCAGCTCCACATCCAGAGACGGATACTTCTCCGTCAACCACCTCTGAATCAGTAGCTGACACTGCAAGTGCGCGACGCCCATCTCATCGTGCCCACCACCGGAGATGTGAGAGAACCCATGCCGGCGACTGTTGCCTCGGTCAACGACTGAGAGCCTCTGCGACGGGCAGTCGGGAACCAGACAAGAGAACTCCTCACCGGCTTTGCGGCGCTCCTTGAAGACGGGCGCCGAGTTCTCCGGCATGTACTCGATCACGCCATCAGTCCCCAGCGCGAAGACCATACGCGTCTCCGGCGATCCAGTGAAAGCGCGGTACTCCTCGGCCGAGTGACTCACAGCGCGAACCCTAGCGGCGCTCACCGACAACCCGACAGAACGACTGCATCCCCCCGAGCCGCCTAGTGCCACAAGGCCCGTTCTCGCACCCATCGATGGCTAGGCAAGCGGCGCCGGCCCCGGCGATAGTCTCGGGGCATGCCGCCAGCCAGCAGAAAGCTCGTCTTTCGACCGCTCATGGTCATCGCTGGCGGGCTGGCGACGGTGCTAGCCCTCATCCTCCCGGTGATTCAGATCGGCGGCTGGATCAGCGAGGAGGCCGTCTGGATCCTGTGGACGACGATTCCGGTGCTCGTAGTCGCGATCGTGCTTCTGGCTGCTCGCCTCGCGGCCGTGAACGAGAAGTTGACCTCCGCACTGGACGAGGTTGTCGCAGGAGGCCAGAGGGCCAAGGACTTGGCACAGGAAGTCGAAGAAGCCAGAGCCGCGCTCGAGGCCTCCCGCTCGGCGGCAGGAGCGGATCAGCCTCCCGGCCTGGGAACGCTCGATCAAGCCCTTGCGGACCAGCTCTATGCGTATGCATCCGATCCGAATCTGCTGAGGACTCTCGGTTCGTTCTTCCCATACCAGATCCCGATGGAGCCGGTCCGGCTGATCGATGAGCTCTCGGAGCTTCCCATGACGCGGACGGCGCATGATGGAGAACTGAACCGGCATGTCAGTGCCATCACGGGAGCCGCTGAGCTCTGGCGAGGAAGATTTCTCCGAGTGGCCTCGGCTGACGGTGATTTCTACAGCACAAGATTGCGCGAACACGTTCCCGAAGAGGCGTACCAGCAACACGCCACGATGACAGACGAGCTTGGTGATGCCGGATTCGATCTGCACGACAAGCTCCTCGAATACCAGAAGTACTACGCATCGCTATAGCCGCAGCCCGATGCCCAAGGCAGCAAACAGCCCCAGCGTGTGCGTTGGGGGCATCTTGTGCAGTTCAAAGTGTCGGACCGGATTCCGTTCCTCCCCGCCGTTCACGGCCCATATCGGCAGGTCGCGGCCCCAAAGAGCACAACCCGAGCACGCGTGACCGGATGCCGGTCGGTCAGCGGACGGATCGAGAAGAATGCAGGCGTCCTTGAACACTAGTGCAGGCGAGTGCGAGAACTGACACCGCTCGGGTTCCCGCAAGACCTGCCCGGTTGAGATTCGCGGTTCGGTGCGCCATACGGACGTGGCAGCAGCTCGTCGCGGAGCGCCATCCGCTAGAGCGGGAGTGTCTCGAATCCCTTGATATTGAGTCGTCTCAGCCACCCGTCGACGGGCATCGCGGACCTCTGCCAGCTTCCGTCCTCGTGTGCACAAATACCCAAGGTCGCGTGCACGAAGATCTCACGCCTGACTGACTGGCGCTTCTGCGCACAGAGCGATCACAGCACACCACCAAACATCGACGAACTTCACAGTCCTGACTACAGCCCGATCGACGGTCCCCCACGGCGGGCAGCTGGCGAGATGAATGGCCCCGCGAACGGGTCGGTGCGCGCAGGAGCCGGCCGCACCGGCTGCGCGGCACGGCGCAGTTCTGCGCGTGCCGCCCCGATCGCGTCAGCGATCGTCACCTCCGGGATGCCACGGATCATTGTGTCAGCGAGCGTCTCGCGCGCCGCGGCATCGCTCTTCTCCACCACGAGCACCTCGTTCGCCTGACGACCGCGCGTCAGCCCGACATAAAGCCCGGCGGCGTCCACGCCCGGACCGACGACAGATGCATCTGTGGTCTCGCCTTGGATGCCGTGAACCGTGGACGCGTACGCGAGGTTCACATGATCTGCGACGTACTCGCACGAGACGTGGCGGACGTCGCCGCTATCGCTGAGGCTCACCAACTCGAGTCTGTCAGGCGTGATGCGCGCGACCGTCCAGATTGCCCGGTTGTCTACGCCGGCTTCGCGGTCGTTGCGGCGAGTCTGCACGACGTCGCCCTCGAGAATTCGCTGCTGATCTCGACCGATTGCGACTCGACGGCACGTCAGCTGCCCGCACTCCACCCGGCGCTGTTGGATCGCGTGGTTGACGGCGTCCGCCTGATCATTGGTCGCGGTGACAAGTGCGACGCGTTTGTGTTCGGCGGACCATCGGAACCAGGCATCGGTCAGGGCATCGCGAGCGGCGTCATCGCTCGTAACCCGGCGCACATGTCCGCGATCTGCAAGCTCGTCCGCTACGGCGCGGGCGGCATCCTTCGACTCGGGGTCGCGTAAGCGCAGCGAAAGCGCCGCATAGGTGCGGTCCCGGAACCGATGAATGGCCGTCAGCTCGACCACGGCGCCGCTGCGTCTCGCCATCGCCGCCATGGCGCCCGAGTGCCCGACCGGCGCCGCCTGGAGATGATCGCCGACCATCGCGATTCCCGCCCCGGTCTCGGCTGCGATCTGGGCAAGCGCGTTCGCCGTGTGCAGGTCGACCATGCCTGCCTCGTCGACAACAATGCGGTCGCCGGCGCGCAGCCGGTGCTTGACGGGTCGAAGGTACTCGCGCCCGCTGTCGGCGTCCACCTCACCGGGGCGGAGCCGAGTCCACAGTTCCGCTCCGGTCTCGTCACGCCGCCACCGCCAGCCGTAGTCGGCGAGGAGGGAGTGGAGGCTGGAAGCGGCCGCACCCACTTCGCGCGCGGCGACACTCGCCGCCTTCTTCGTGGGCGCCACGACGATCATCCGGCGGCCCTGATGCTGCAGGGCACGATCAGCGACCGCAAGCACGGTCGTCTTGCCCGCGCCGGCCGGACCCGTGATGGTGACAAGCCGGTCGCTTCCGGCGATCGCGGCTGCAGCGTCGAGCTGTCCTGTCTCTATGTGGACGTCAGGCGCGACCGTCGTTGCGGCGAAGAGAGTTGTGAGACGGCGGTCGAGTGGAGCCCCAGGCACGTTGAGCTCGTCGAATCGGGCACCGAGGTCGACCTTGAGAGACGCCGTTGCGGCCGCCATGAAGCCCTTGACGTGAACCGGGCGATCGCTCTCGTCAGAGAGAAGGTCAACGGTCATCTCGCGAGCGCGCGCTAGGACATCGTCGATCAGCTCCTGGAGCAGTGCGCGTTCTTGGACGATGCCGGATGCCGCCACCGCTCGCATCGCCCCGGCGCGAACGTCGAGCTCGCTGAACCGCCCACCGCGCGACGACGACCGACCGTCCGCATCGACGATCGCCCTCGCGGCGAGAAGGTCGCGGTCGACGACACCCAGAGCCACCTTTATCGGGACCACCGGAGCGCGCGTCTGGAGCAGCCCGGGATCGATAGCGAAGAGCTCCTCACGGATCGACCGTTCCCACCGCCACTCGTCGATATCTGCGGGTTTGTTGGGTCGCGCGAGCGCCCACGCGCGTCGATCGATCTGTTGCAGGATGTCGTGGCTTGGGTGCTGGCCGGGGTGGGCGGCACTCCATTCGCCCAGAAGAGTGTCGCGCTGCGACTCGATCTGGTTCGACCGGCGAGAAAGGGGTCGCGCGGCGTGCGCGAGCTGCGCGATCTCGCCATCGGCGTCGAGGGTATAGCCGTGGCTCGCGAGTGCCGCGATCCATTCCGGGTCGGTCCGCGCGGCAATTTCGCCCTCGGCATTGATCACCGTGTGGAGCCTCATGGCCACGCGCGAGTCGACAGTCGACCACTTCCCGTCGCGTCCCAGCACCTTCGCGTTGAGCCACAAATGCCGATGAATGTGCGGTTCGAGCGCGCGGGATCGCCGATGTTGCAGCTCGACTACCTCGACGCGCGCAAGTTGTTCGCGAATGAGCCCGCCATGTCCACGGCGTGCGTTGAGCTCCCGCTGCCAGGTCAGGATGATGCGATCTCGCAGCCGATCTTGTAGCGCCTCGAACTCGTCTGCGAGGTCGGGGTGAAGGAGGGCAGCGATGCTGTACGTCTTCGGTGCGTTGATCGTCCCGTCCAGAATGAGGTCGGAGTCCGGCCGAAGCTGCGGGACCCCGCGAGGAACGCCTGTGATCGGGTCTTGGCCGTTGACCCACCTACGAAGGGCGGCTTCGTCGAGCTCATCGCGCCCGGTCCGACCGTCCGCGCAGATGTAGCGAGTAACGGATCCCGAGCCGGTGTCGCTGTATGCGGCAAGTGCCTCGGCGCCCGTGCCGGCTCTGAGGTGGGAATCGCATGTGCCCTCGAACGCGTAGCCGATCGCCTGCCGCACACCTCGGGATTCCTCACCCCGCTTCCACCGTTCAAGCCCACCGCGCATGCAGTCAGGGTACTCGGATTCCATGTCGAATGTAACTAGGAATCACCATTGGTGCCTGCGTGCATTGCTGTTCATTCCTGTTCCGAGGTTCACCCGTGTTCGGCTCCGGCGCTTTCGTTGGCGTCGGTCGGGTTGTGTGCGGTGTTGGATTGCTCGATCGGGCCTGATGGCAACCAGTGCGATCTTCTGAGGGAGAGTTGCGATTGGCGCGTTGCGTTCGCCAGCGTCTCTCGAACGGCGCTTGAGCGGCTGGTGTCACGCTCGCGACAACCCATCGTCGAGGGAGCGCTGCAACCTGCAGAGGGACGGGCCCGCGCTCAGGTGCGTTCGTCTAGCGCCCGTACGACCTGCCGAAATTCGTCTGGGGTGATCTCGCCTCGCGCGAGGCGCTCCTCGGCGATCTGACGCGCACTGTTCGGCGTCGACGCCAACTGTCCCCCGCGCGCAGGCGAACCAGGGGTCCCGGCGCGGATGATCAAGATGATGAGTGCCGCCAAGATGAGCAGCAGCATGACGCCGCCGAACCACATCCAGCCCCACCCGAAGCCATTTCCATACATCATGAGCCGACCGCCCCTCAATCCGACCAAATGGCCGGTCCGTGCATCCAGCGTGCGCTTAGGGCTGGCCTTCGGTGTAGGCCAAACGTCCCGTCGGGCGCTGCCACGGGACACTTCTGGCCCTCGCCGGGCCGTCGACTGCTGCCAGGTCGGCAGCTCCACGAGGGCAGTCATCCGTGACAGAAGGACGGACGACCGAGGTATGTAGTGCCTGTTCCCGCTGGATCCGAACTGAAGTGGGAGCCAAAAACCATCTCAGCACGTCTCTGCGCGGCACTGCGGTGGACACATCACCCGTACCGCGGTACCTCAGGGATGTGGATGACCGTATCGGTGGGGAGCGGCGTCGAAGGTCTTGGCGCATGCGATTGAGCAGAAGTAGAACGTCGTGCCATCGTGCTCTCGGGTTGTAGCGGCCGTCGCAGGGTCTATCAGCATCCCGCAGACTGGGTCTGTGACCAGTTCTGCGTCGTCGGTCGCGTCGCCGTTGTTGTGTGTCATGGGATTCTCCTTGGGTTGGGGTCGGGCAGGGGGGACTATCAGGGTGCTGAAGCAGGGGCGGGAGGCGATGGCAGGCGCAGCCTCTTGAGCAGGAGCGCGTTCACGGCGACGATGACGCTGGAGCCGGACATCGAAATGGCGGCGATCTCCGGGCTCAGCATGATCCCCAGTGAGGAGACGAACACGCCGGCGGCGATCGGCAGGGCGACCGCGTTGTAGCCGATGGCCCAGCCGAGGTTCTGTCGCATCTTCCGGACGGTGCCTTTCCCGATCCGCAGCGCGATCGCCACGTCGAGCGGGTCGGAGCGCATCAGGACGACATCGGCGGTCTCGATGGCCACGTCGGTTCCCGCGCCGATAGCGATGCCCAGGTCGGCTTGAGCGAGGGCGGGGGCGTCGTTGACGCCGTCGCCGACCATGGCGATCTTCTTGCCCGCCCGTTGCAGCTCGGCGATCTTGGCGGACTTGTCCTCGGGGAGGACTTCGGCGATGACGGTGTCGATGCCCAGCAGTGAGGCGATCCGGTTCGCGGTGGGCTGGTTGTCGCCGGTGAGCATCACCACCTCGATGCCAGCCTCGTGGAGGGCGGTGATCGCGGCAGCGGCGGTCTCTCGGGGCGCGTCGGCGAGGGCGATCACCCCGGAGGCCTGGCCGTCGACGGCGAAGGCGATCGCGGTGCGGCCAGTGGAGGCCAGTCCGTGCAGCGCGGCCTCAATGGAGCTCATGTCGATTCCCTCGTCGGCCATCAGCCTGGCGTTGCCCATCACCACGCGGTGACCATCGACGGTGGCGACCGCCCCGAGCCCGGTGACGTTGCGGAATGCGGTGGCCGTGCGGGGGGGGATGTTGCGGGCGTCGGCGTACGCGACGACCGCTTTCGCGAGCGGATGCTCCGACTCACGCTCCGCCGCCGCGGCAAGGGAGAGGAGCTCGATGTCATTCATGCCGATGGGGAGGTAGTCGGTCACCTCCGGTTCACCCTTGGTCAGGGTGCCGGTCTTATCGAGGACGACCGTGTCGACGTGCGCGGCGGATTCCAGCGCGCTGGCGTTCTTGAACAGCACGCCGCGTTTGGCGCCGAGGCCGGTGCCGACCATGATCGCGGTGGGGGTGGCCAGGCCGAGCGCGTCGGGGCAGGTGATCACCACGACGGTGATGGCGAACAGGATCGCGGTGGGCACGGGTGCGCCGATCAGCATCCAGGCCAGGAAGGTGACGGTCCCGCCGATTAGGGCGACCAGGACCAGCCAGAAAGCGGCACGGTCGGCGAGGCGCTGCCCGGGGGCTTTGGAGTTCTGCGCTTCTTGAACGAGGGCGACGATCTGCGCGAGGGCGGTGTCGGCGCCCACCTTGGTGGCCCGCACCCGGAGGGTGCCGGTGGTGTTGACGGTGGCCCCGATCACCTCGGATCCGGGCGTCTTGAGGACCGGCAGGCTCTCTCCGGTCACCATCGATTCGTCGATCTCGGAGTCGCCCCCTTCGACGGTGCCGTCGGTCGGGATCTTCGCGCCGGGTCGCACCAGCATGAGGTCCCCGGGGACGACGTCGGCAGTGGGCACCTCGACCTCTTGGCCGTCGCGGAGCACGACTGCGCGGGGTGGGGCGAGCTCGAGCAGGGTGCGGATCGCGTCGTTCGCCCCGCCGCGAGCACGCATCTCCACCCAATGGCCCAGCAGCACGAAGGCAGCAAGAACGGTGGCCGCCTCGTAGAACACTTCGCCGCCGCCGGTGAGGGTGACCGCCACGCTGTATAGCCAACCGGTGCCGACACCGACCGCAACCAGCACCATCATGTCCAGGGTCCGAGCTCGCAGCGCCCGCCACGCGCCATCGAAGAAGATCCATGCGGAGTAGAAGATCACAGGCAGTGAGAGGATCAGCGAGAACCAGTCATCGCGGAGCCCGAACGGCGCCGGGACGGTGAACCCGAGCACTTCCCGGCCGATCGGGGACCACAGGATGATCGGCACGGACAGCACGGCCGCGACGATGAACCGGTTGCGCATATCGCGGATCATCGCGGCCATCGACATCCCGGCGTGACTTCCGCCGTGCCCCATCACATCCTGCATGCTGCGGTCGGCCGGCCCGTGGTCGCCATGTGTCGGGGTGCTCGGCGCCGCGGGGTGGCCGGTCATTGCGGCGTGGTCGTGCGTGGAGCTCACGGCAGGTGGTGCCGGTGCCCCACTGGGCAGGACGGCGTGCCGGTTAGGGGTGTGCGGGTGATGGTCGGTGGGTGTCGCCTGGGTGGGATCGTCGGCGGGGTCGCAGATGTGCTCTGGGACCGACTGCCCGGCGCAGTGGTAGCCGCAGTCGATGATCCATTGCCGCAGTTGAGCCTGCGACGTCACAGAGGGGTCGTAGGTGACGTTCGCGGTTTGGGAGACCGGGTTCGCTTCGACATCGGTGACACCGTCTTGTCGCAGCAGGGTGGCTTCGACGGTCGCCTTCGAGGATGCCCAGGACAGACCCTCGACTTCCAACACCACGGTTCGGGCCGTGCCGCTCATGACTTTCTCCCTCCGATTCGGTGCGGACGTCGGCTCATCATGAGGCGTCCCTTCTGATGACTGCCCGCCAGGTGTTCCCCGCGTCGGTGGTGACGCGTACCCCGCCCTCGTCGGCGATCGCCACGGCGCCGTCGAAGCTGGCCGCGATCGCCGACGCAACTCCGGTCGCGTGCCCGGCGGTCTTCCAGACGGCACCGTCGGTGGTGCTGCCGGTCCAGATCGTGCCGCCTGCGTCGACGCCGATGAGGCCTTCCTCGACTGTCGGGTCGGCGGTGAGGACAACGAGCGCGGGGGCGTTGGCGACCGCGGCGAAGGTGCCGCCGCCGTCACGGCTGACCATCAGGCCATCCGGTGTGGTGGCGGTGACCACATCGGCTTTCATCGTGTCGATGCTGATGTCCCGCGCCGTCAGCGGGCCGATGTCCTCCCAGGTCCTCCCAGCATTGCTGCTGGCCGCCAGGACGGCCCGGTCCGAGGGCAGTCCGAGCAGGAAGTCGGGGGCTGCGGGGGTGGCGGCGAGCAGGTGGAAGTCGGTGATCCCGGCCAGCGACACCTGATCCCAGCCGTCCTGGCTGTAGCGCACCAGGCCGATGTTGGGGGCGGTGAAGGTGTGGTCCTGGTTCGCCGGGTCGGGATGCCCGGAGGCGAGAACGGTGTCGCCTTGGACGGTGAGTCCCATCGCGTCGAACGTGGTCTTTCCAAGCAGGGAGATCTCGTCGGTGGTGAGGTCGACCCGGTATGCGCCGGTGTGTGCGCCGACCAGCAGAGCACCGTCCGGGTCGAAAGCGACGTCGTGGATGTGCGCGACGTGCTCGGGCGCGGCTGCAGTGTCGGTCGCGGCGGTGCATCCTGCGGCGGTCAGGGTGAGTGTCGCGGCGAGGGTGAGAGCGGCGAGAGTGCGCGTGTGCGTGTGCGTTGTCATAGTGGCGGTCTCCGTTGGGCCAGGGGCCGGCCGTCGGGTGCGGCCGGCCCCTGACGGTCAGAGTGTCGCGAGGATGTCCTCCATCGTGGTGATCTCGGTGGTCTGCGAGGCGATGATGGCCTCTGCGAGGGCGATCACATCGGCGTTCTGGCCGTTGTCGACCTCGGTCTGTGCCATCTCGATCGCACCCTCATGGTGGACGATCATCTGCTCCAGGAAGAGGCGGGATGCCTCCACGCCGGTGGCGTCCTCGAGGGCTTGCATGTCGGTGTCCGACATCATCCCCCCGTGGTCCATCCCGCCCATGTCCCCCATCGGGGTGCCCCAGTCATCGAGCCAGGACTCCATCAGCTCGATCTCCGGGCCCTGGGCGGCCTTGATCTGCTCGGCCAGGGTGACGACGCGCTCGTCGATGCCGTCCTTGGCGAGGATCATGTCGGCCATCTCGACGGCCTGTTCGTGGTGCGGGATCATCATCATCGTGAACTGCATGTCAGCGTTGTTCACGTCGGCCGCGGGGGACGCGGATGCTGATGAGCCCATTCCGGGCATGTTGTCCATCCCGCCGCTGCCGGTGGTGCCGGCGCAGCCGGCGAGGGCGAGCAGGGCGGTCAGTGCGATCGCGGCGGTCGCCGCGGCACGGTTCTTCATGTTTTCTCCTCTGTCGTATGTGAGGCGCACGAGCCGATGCCCGGGCGCGCGAGTACTGGCCCACCCTCAAAGGGGTCGGCTGACAGAACTCCTCATGTACGACTGATGCAGAGAACCAGGAGAGAAGGTGGTCGAGGCAGGTGCGTCGCGCGGGCGGTCAGGGTCGGGCCGGCGCGCAGCGCCGCCCCCCAGGTGATTCCCACGCGCGGGAGGAAGAGCAGTAGCGCGACGATCAGGAGCGCGAGGACGCAGGCCATCACCAGCATGCTGGCGTGCCCTCCACAGTCCGCACACTCACCGTCCGCCGTCGGCTGGGCCGTGCCGTGGTCGGCCACGTCTGGAGTGATGGCGCCGTGCTCGTGTATCGCCGCCGTCGCCGGTGCGGCTGTCTCGGTGTGACTGTTCAGCGAGTGCATCGCGAGCAGCCCGACGATGATCGCGGCGGTGACAGCGATGAGCAGCAGGACCGGGTTACCCAGCCCGCGCGGGCCGGGACGCAGGCGCTGTGCCAGAGCGATCATCGACATGTCACCTCCCTCGTTCCAGGGTAGACCGCCTCAGGCCGGCTGCGGAGTACCAGTGGGACCGGGGGTCTCGACGTCGGCGCCGGCGCGGTCAACCCCCAACCAATCTTCGGTCACGCCACAGGGGGCTGTGGATACCCGCGGACATCCGCACCCTCCCGCGCTTACGCGTAGCGGCGCGCCCCGGAGGATTGCTCCGAGGCGCGCCTTGTGCAGTGCTTGGCGTCAGGCGTTCACGGGTTGCTGCTCGCTGTCCGCGGGGGATGTGCGCCGCGACTGCCGCAGCGTCAAGCCCGCGATGAGACCGCCGAGCGCCGCGACCATGGCTGCGCCGATGAACGCGGCCGAGTAGCCGTCGGTCAGAGCGGCGGGGTCGATGTTGCCCGAGACGACCATGGAACTCAGCACCGTGGCACCGGCGAGGCCGACTGCTGACCCGATCTGGTAGCTCGTGTTGACGAGGCCTGAGGCGATGCCGGTCTCTTCGGGGCGCGCAGCCCCGATCGCCGTGCCGAGCGAGGGCACGAAGGCCAACGCCATACCGAACGCGGCGAGCAGAGAAGCCGGGAGGACATCGACGGCGTAGGCGCCGTCCGGGCGGATGGCCGCGAGCCAGACCAGCCCCGCCGCGAGGAACCCGAATCCCGTGACGATGAGCGGCTTGGCGCCGAACTTCACCAAGAGGCGCGGTGCGACGAGCGTCATGCCGAGCACGATGAGGATCGTCATGGGAAGGAGCGCGGCGCCGGCGGCGAACGCGCTGGCACCGAGGACGTTCTGCAGGTAGAGGTTCAGGAAGAACCACATCGGCACCCACGACGCGCCCAGGAGAAGCTGCGCGACATTGGCCGCCCCGAGCTGAGGAGCTCGGAAGATGCCCAAACGAATGAGGGGCTGACGCGAACGGGCTTGCACGATGACGAACACGACGAGGAGCGCGATGCCGGCGGCAAGTGCCACCAATGTCTCGGCTGCCAGCCAGCCGACCTCGGGAACGCGCACGAGGCCGTAGACGACGGCCGCGAGACCCACGGTGCCCGTAATGGCTCCCAACACGTCCACTGAACCACGCTGGCCGGCGAGCTGGGGCAGTGCCACCGGTGTGAGCAGGACGACGAGCGCGGAGATTGGAACGGTGATGTAGAACACCCACGGCCAGCTTGCGTACTCGGTGAGCACGCCACCGAGGAACACGCCCGCGGTGCCGCCGATCGGCGCGGCCGCCCCGTACACCGCGAAGGCCCGGGGAAGGTCTTTCGATCCGCCGAAGAGCGCCATGAGCAGGCTCAGGGCGGCCGGTGCGATGAGCGCCGCTCCTGCACCTTGGACCGCACGGCCCACCAGCTCGACGCTCACGTTGCCCGCAGCGCCGGCCAGCACCGACCCGAGAGCGAGGATCACCCATCCTGAGATGAAGACCCGTCGAGCACCGAGCAGGTCGGAGAGGCGTCCCCCGAGCAGGAGCAGCCCTCCGAACGCGATCACATAGGCGTTGAACACCCACGACAAGGACTCCGGTGTGAACCCGAGCTCGGCCTGCATGTCCGGCAGGGCGACACCGATGATCGAGGTGTCCATGATGACGATGAATTGCGCCGCCGCGATGAGCGCGAGGCCGAGCCACCGGCGTCTGGCCGGTGCGATTGCAGTTGACATGATCCGTTCTCCTTCCGGGTGGATACCCTATGGGGGTATTAACACATACCCCCATAGGGTATTTCCAGATTTCTCAATCTTCTGCGAAGACGTCTTCGCAATCCGCACTGCGATCCCGCCGCACGCCGGATGACGCCGTCCGGGTCAGCCCCAAAAGAGAATCGCCCCGCGACAGGAGACTGTCGCGGGGCGGTTTCAGGGAGTGTCAGCCGATAGGGCTGCAGCAGGACGATCTCTGAGCCGGCTGGTCTGCCGGAGTGGTCTCGACGACCGGGGCGGCGGCCTGCGTGGGGACGGTGCTGCAACAGCTGCTGCCGGACTGCACGACAGGGAGTTCGGTGCGGGTGGTGGTGGTCATGGGGGTTCCTTTCGATAGAGGGGTCAGGCGGACTGCTTCGCGATGCTCTTGAAGCCGCGCAGTCGCAGGCTGTTGCCGACGACGAACACGCTGGACAGCGCCATGGCGGCACCGGCGAGCATCGGGTTGAGCAGCCCGAGGGCGGCGACCGGGATGGCCGCCACGTTATAGGCGAAGGCCCAGAACAGGTTCGACTTGATCGTTCCGAGCGTTTTGCGAGAAAGACGTATCGCGTCGACGGCACTGCGCAGGTCGCCGCGAACCAGGGTGATGTCGGATGCTTCGATCGCGACGTCGGCGCCCGCGCCCATCGCCAGGCCGAGGTCGGCCTGGGCGAGCGCGGCAGCGTCGTTCACTCCGTCCCCAACCATCGCCACGACCTTGCCCTCGCGCTGCAAGCGCGCCACGACGTTGACCTTGTCCTTCGGGAGGACTTCGGCGATGACGTGCTCGATGCCGACTTCCGCGGCGATCCGCCGGGCGACGGCGTCGTTGTCACCGGTGAGCAGCACCGGGGTCATCCCGAACGCCTTCATCTGGACGATCGCCTCGGCGCTGGTGGGTTTGACGGTGTCGGCCACGACGAGCACGCCACGCGCGATCCCGTCCCAGCCGACCGCAACGACGGTCTTGCCTTCGTCTTCGGCTTGCGCTTTGGCGAACGCGACCTCGGGGCTGAGGGCGAGCGCCCAATCGGCGAGCAGCGACTCACGGCCCACGAGCACGGCTCGCCCGTCGACGACGCCCTGGACGCCTTTGCCCTCGATGTTGGCGAACCCTTCCACGGCCGGAAGGGTGCCGGTCTGCTGAGTGGCGGCCTTGGCGATGGCCTGCGCGATCGGGTGCTCGGAGGCGTCCTCGAGAGCACCTGCCAGTCGCAGCAGCTCTTCAGGGTCGGTGTCGGGCTCGGCGATCAGGTCGACGAGGGTCATCTTGCCGGTGGTGACGGTGCCCGTCTTGTCCAGCACGATGGTGTCTACGGTGCGCGTGGATTCGAGCACTTCCGGACCCTTGATGAGGATTCCCATCTGCGCCCCGCGGCCGGTCCCGACGAGAA
The DNA here is from genome assembly GCA_003476465.1 of Microbacterium sp. Classification (GTDB taxonomy): domain Bacteria; phylum Actinomycetota; class Actinomycetes; order Actinomycetales; family Microbacteriaceae; genus Microbacterium. The sequence continues at coordinate 17,086 of DMUE01000099.1, forward strand.
GCGCCGTCGGTGTGGCGAGACCCAGGGCGCAGGGGCATGCGATCACCAGGACTGCGACGGCAGCGGTGAACGCGGCGGCGACGGGGAACCCTGCGCCCAGCCACCCTCCAAGGGCGATCACCGCGACGAGGATCACGATCGGCACGAACACGCCGGAGATCCGGTCGGCCAGTCGCTGCACTTCGGCCTTGCCGGTCTGGGCGTCCTCGACGAGTATGGCCATCTGGGCGAGCTGAGTGTCCGACCCGACCCGGGTGGCACGCACCACAAGGCGTCCGCCGGCGTTGACGGTGGCGCCGGTGACCGGGTCGCCCTGACCGACCTCGACCGGCACCGACTCGCCGGTTAGCATGGACGCGTCTACGGCAGAGCTGCCGGAGACCACGATGCCGTCGGTGGCGATCTTCTCTCCGGGGCGGACGACGAACTCATCGCCGGTCTGCAACTCGTCGACGGGTATCTTGACCTCGGTGCCGCCGTTCAGCACAGACACGTCCTTCGCGCCCAGCTCCAGCAGCGCCCGCAGGGCGGCGCCGGCCTGTCGCTTGGATCGCTTCTCGAAGTACCGGCCGGCGAGGATGAACATCGTCACTCCGGCCGCGACCTCCAGGTAGATGTTCGCCGCGCCGTCGGATGGAGCGAGGGTGAGCTCGAACCCGTGTGTCATGCCGGGCACGCCCGCGGTGCCGAAGAACAGCGCGTATAGCGACCACAGGAACGCGGCGGTGGTGCCCATCGAGATGAGGGTGTCCATCGTTGCGGTGCCGTGCTTGAGGTTGGTCCACGCCGCCTTGTGGAACGGCAGCGCCGCCCACACGATCACCGGCGCGGCCAGGGCGAGCGAGGTCCACTGCCAGTACGTGAACTGCAGCGCCGGAATCATCGACATCGCGATGACCGGGACGGTCAACACGATGGAGACGATCAGGCGGTTGCGCAGCGACGTCAGTTCCGGATCGCTCGAAGAACCGTAGTCACCGCCGGTGGCGGGGGCACCCGTGGCGGGCTTCTTCGGCGCGGGAAGCGCGGCGGTGTAGCCGGTCTTCTCCACCTCGGCGATCAGTAGGGTCGGGTCATACCCCTCGGGGATGGTGACCCTGGCCTTCTCGGTGGCGTAGTTGACCGTGGCGGCGACACCATCGAGCTTGTTCAGCTTCTTCTCGATCCGCATCGCGCACGATGCGCAGGTCATTCCGCCGATCTCCAGCTCTACGCTCGATCCCGCAGGGATGGTGGGGGAAGCGGTAGTGCTCATCACATTCCTTCTTTCAGACTTGACGGCCCGGTTTTCAGTGACCGTGCGACTCGTCGTCGTGATCATCCGTGCTCGTGTCGTCGGTGGCCATTGAGCCGGCGTCGAGCACGAACGGGGCGGTGCGCACCTGGCCGTCGATCTGGAAGTCCAGGTACAGCAGATAGCGGCCGGTCGTGGGCGCCTGTGCCATGAACGTGATCTCCGGACCTGCCGTCTCACCAAGTTGGGGCTCCTCGCCGTCGGCGTGGACGTGCAGGTACGCCAGATCGCCCTCACGCAGCGCCACCAGATGCCCGAACGCGCCCAGGTAGGGCTCCAGTCCGATCACGGGCTCGCCCCTCTGAGTGATCGAGATGGTGAGGTCGCTGGCAGAACCGGCGACGAGGTCGCCGGCGATCGACACGGCGTAATCGTCGACCTGTGCCACCCGACTCACCTCGGAGACGACTGGCGCATACGTGCCGGCGACCTCGACAGTTCGGCTCAGCGTCACTCCTTTAGCGGCGTCGCCGGCAGTGAAGTCCGCGTACACCCGGTAGGTGCCCGCCTCGTCCCACTGCCACGGCAGCGACCAGGTGCCGGTGTTCTCCTCGAACGCCGGGTGCACGTGACGGAACTGATCACCGTCGCTGCGCACCACGATCAGGTGCAGGTCCTTCCCGTGCCCAGTCGCGAACTCGGTCAACGGGCTCCCGTCCTTCGAGAGGATTTGGAAGCTGAGCTCGCCACTTTCCCCGACGATCGCCGGAGCGGTCACCGGAGCCAGCACGTAGCCTCCGGCAGACAGCGACAAACCAGGCAATGCCGCCGGGAGTCCCGCGCTCGTTTCCTTATCGGCTCCCATGGAGCTGTGGTCGTCCATCATGTTCCCTCCGTTCCATCCCGCCGCCACCGAGTCGGGGATGACGGCTGCGGACAGCGCAAGCGCCCCCGCAAAAGCCACCGCGACTCCGGCGGCATAGAGGCTCAGTCGTCCCGCGGCGTTCATCGCACTGCCGAATAGCCGGCCTCATCGACCGCGGCCAGCACGTCGGCATCATCCACGGCCTGCACGGCAGTCACCACGAGCTTGCCGGTCTGCGCGCTCACGTGGATCTCCTCGACACCGGCGATCTGGCCGACCTCTTCACGGACCGAGATCTCGCAGTGCCCGCACGTCATCCCGATGACCTGGTACTCCGTCGTCGTTGCCATGATTTCCTCCTCAAGCGCTATACCCCTGGTGGGTATGCATTGACCCTAACGCATACCCACCGGGGGTATTCCGCGAGGACGAATGGCGGGAACGTCAGGTCCCTTCAACGGGAGGGCGCCCGGCAAACCTCCGGATCTTTTGGCCTGGGGCGCGACTCGGCCGATCCGTGTGCAGCCGGGCACGTACGACTTCAGCGATCCCGAAGGTGCCAGCGAACTGGACCCGAACCTCCCCGCCGAGGCAACCGACCCCGCCGCCTGCGGCCCCCTCCACTAACGCAAGAACGTGAGAGTGGGCGAGCGCAGAAGCGCCCGCCCACTCTCACGTTCTTGATCAGCCCGTCAAGGGGTGCCGTCGTACTGGAGGATGTACAGGCCGCTGTCGCGGTCGGAGGCCAGCACGTACTTCTGCCCGTCGGGGTGCTGGTGCACCTCGACGCCCCAGAAGTTGTTGCCACCCTCGTCGATGAACTTCCCGACCTCGGTCATCCCGTTGCTGTCGTATGCGACGACCCGGAATCCCGCCGAGTAGTACGAGATGTAGGCGAGGTTCTCGTCCGGATCGGTCGCAACCTCGTGGACGGACAGATCGCCGAACCCGTCGGCGAAGTCAGCATTCTGGCTTTCGGGGACGTAGTACTGGTCGATGTCCTGCATCGTGTCGGCGTCGTACATGTGCACGTAACCCCAGCCGTCGAACACCGCCTCGATGTTGACGTCTTGGCCGTTTGCGCCGACCGCCGTGGGCACCAGGGTGCCGCCCTCGTCGTCGCACGTGTAGTCCGCCGGTACGCCGCCCTCAAGAATGCGGAATCCGTCGGTGCGGGAGACGAACACGGCCGGGATGCCGGCGTCGACCAGCATCGACAGGAGGGCATCGCATCCCTCGAATCCGGTGCGGTTGAACACGACGACCCCTGCATACCCGGCCGCTTCGGCGTTCTGAACCTTGACCGTGAAGTCGCACACACCGCGCTCGATGACCGCCACGCTCCCGGTGGCATCGGCTGCCGGAACCGTGGCAGGGTCACACGCGAGGCCCAAGAACCGGGTGCCACCGGCGAGGCTCGTGTCGGGATCAATTGCCGGAACGTCAGAGCCCTGAACAGCGGTGAACTCGGTCCCGTCCTCCATCGCCGCCGTCACCCGGTACGGGTCGAAGTCCTCATCCGTGGCGATGAAGTATTCGTTGTCACGGGTGAACTCCGCCTGATGCCCGTTGCCCTCCGGGGTGAGTTCCGCGCCGGGGTCGACCTCGGCGCGGACCGGGTCGAACTCCGCGAAGTCGGTGTCGGCGAGGAAGACAGGTTCGGCCGGGTTGGTGACGTCGAGCTTCGCGTATCCGCCGTCCCAGTACGACACGAGCATGATCTGCCGGCCGTTGATCTCCTCGACGACCATGTCGTGGAGGAACACCGCGTCGCCATGCACCTCACCGAGGGGCTGCTTCGTCTCGTCGACCAGGGACGTCTCCGAGACCAGCTTCGGCTTGGACGGGTTCGTGATGTCGAGGATGTCGATGTCCGTCGCCTCGAGGTCGTCGACGAGCACGACGTACGCCTTGCCGTCGTCGGTCGTCCACATCCGCACCGAGTGCGTCTCGTTGGCCTTGGTCTGTGCCTTACCCGAATTGGAGGGGTCGGCGGACTGCGCCTTGGTCGCGATGGTGAAGTCTCCTGCGCCCTCGACGAGCTTCTTCGGCTTCTCCGGGTTGGTGACGTCGACCAGGGTGACCCCACCGATGCCCTTCGTCTCGCCCGGGCAGATCTCGTTCTGGTAGGCGAGCACCTGACCCTTGAAGTAGGGCGTGTCGAGTTCCATCACCTGGGAACCTTCGCCGCTGAAGGTGCCCCGGTGGCTCGGGATGAGCGTGACGAGTTCGGGGTTGGCCGGGTCTTTGATATCCACGACGTACACTCCGCCGCGGTCGCATTCTGGCTCCCAGAAGGCCGTCAGATACGCGTAGTTCCCGTACGCGGACACATCGGCGATGCGGCCCGGCTGCTCTTCGCCTTCGAAGAGGTCCAGGCGGCCGATCTCGATGACGTTCTCACTCCCCGAAGGGATGTGTCCCTGCTCTTCCTCGTTGTGCTGGTAGTGATGGTTGTGAGTCTCCTTGCCCGAGTCCAGCACACCGTCGTCGATGTAGTCGATGTCGTGTGCAAAGGCGGGCGTAGCGCTGAACAACAGCGCTCCGACGGCGACCAGAGCGATTCCGGTCTTACTGGCTCTCATGACGATGATGCTCCTAAGGGGGGGGTCGTGGGCATTGGGTAGCGAGATTCAAACAGAGAACTCAAGGTACGGATAGGGGGTACCCGCTCACTCCGCAGCTCCCGCCGGGTCGGGGCGTGGGCAACCAGGAATCCCTCACGAAGGCGATCGTGATCGGTTGGCGTCGAGCCATTCGATGGCGATCGATACGTGAGTCCGCAAAAAGTCCGCAGAATCCTCGATTCAGCCCTTTCGAGATCATCCGCGATCAACTCGAAATCACCGTAATTCCGCGGATCTCCACCATCTGCGAGCCCTCGCAACTCCTACGATGCCGTTCATCAACTATCGGTAGCGCAGCCCCCGGACCACGGTCGCCGCTCGCAGACGAGATCGCATTCCAGTGACTGGACGATCCGGCTGGGGGCCAAGAGGGTGTCTAGGCCACCCGGCTCGGGTGAGTCCGGAGACGGAGGAGCACGCTTCTCTCGACGAGCACCGGCACGTAATCGCGCAGCCGCACGCCGTCGAACGACTCCAGTTCGTCGGCGATCAGCTCGAACGCCGTGTCCTCGGGCAACTCCGGAAAACGGAGCCGCAGACGCTCGGCCAGATAGACGAGCGCCTCGAACTCGTTCTCGGGATTCGTGCGACTCACAGATCGATTCTCGCTCGAGTCCGGTCAACCGGCTCGGATATCGGCAGACAGCCGATCAGGACTGCACCCGCAAGCTGCTCACCCACGAGACGCCTGCCGTTGACTACGGTGGAGGAGGGCCGCGATGGCCATCGAAACCAGGAGGTGCGCAGGGTGGCGCAGACGAAGACGGGCAAGCCCACTGCGGCCGAGCTGCGCGAACACGCAGACGCGAAGAGGATCGCGGTGTACTCCCGGCTCAACAAGCTCGCATTGATCGACGCGCTCGACCAGGGCCCGTCGACGTGAAAGTCGTCGCGGTCTACAGCACCAAGGGCGGTGTCGGCAAGACCACAGCGGCTGTGAACCTGGCGTGGGAAGCGTCGAAGGAATTCCGAGTGCTGCTGTGGGATCTCGATCCGCAGGGGGCAGCGGGCTTTCTCCTGCAGGTAAAGCCCAAGAAGGTGAAAGGGGGCGTCGGCGCGCTGGTCGCAGGTCAGAGCAGGGTGTCCCGCGCCATCCGCTCCAGCGAGTACGACAACCTCGACGTGCTTCCCGCCGACGCGAGCTACCGCGACCTCGACCTCGTGTTCGACCACGCGAAGAAGTCAGAGCAGAGGATCTCGAAGATCCTCGAGCAGATCGACCGCGAGTACGACGTCGTGATCCTCGACTGTCCCCCCGGCGCCGCGCTTGTGGCGGAGAACGCGGTGTTCTCAGCGCACGCCGTGGTGGTTCCGCTCGTGCCGTCACCGTTGTCGATGCGATCACTCGACCAGGTCACGGAGTTCGTGTCCGCCTCCGTTTCGAAGGCACGGGTAGTGGCGTTCCTCTCGATGGTCGATCGTCGAAAGACCGTGCACCGCGACGCGGTGAAGAATCTGCCAGGGGGACAGACACCGGTCAGCCGCGTTGTCGTTCCTGCTACCGTGCAGATCGAGCGGATGGGAACGGAGCGGGCACCCATCGGCAGCTACGCGCCCACCACCGAAGCTGCGCGTGCCTACGGCGAGCTCTGGACACTTGTGGCGAAGGTCGTGAAACCGAGGGCTCGCAAACGCAAACACTGAACCAATGAGGGTCC
>DMUE01000099.1:23522-24368 GCA_003476465.1 Microbacterium sp.
TTCACGGCCGGGGTCGGCATCTCTGTCTTCTATGCCCTGCAGCCCTACCTGCTCGAACTGTGGGGCGACGACCAGGCCTACACGGTCGCCGGGCTCGCCGCGGCACTGCTGTCGGGGGCATCGATCCTCGGCGGCGCGCTCTCCCCCTGGGTGCGCAAGCTCTTCCACCGCCGCCCCTCGACGCTCCCGCTCGCGACGGTCTCGAGCGCGGTGGTCCTGCTGGAATTCGGACTGGTGCGCAATTCCTGGGTAAGGATCGCGTTGGTCACGGCGTGGGGCATCGCATCGGCGATCGACGATCCGGTGTACCGCGCGTACCTGAACGACACGATCCCGTCGAAGGAGCGGGTGGCCGATGTCGGAGGCTACGGCGCCTCCATGCTCTGGGGCGGCGTCATCACCGCGATCGCCATCCCGTTCATGCTGCTCGGCCGCGGCCAGCACTCACCGGCGGACACCGCCCGGGATGTCGGGGAGCATGCGCAAAGCTGAGGAAGTCCTATTCGCCGCGTGAGATGTCCACCATCTCGTCGCGCGGGACGACCTTGATGCGCGCGCGGCCGTGGCGGGCACCGAGCCGGGCCTCGTGCTCGTCGAGCCGGTGCCAGCCTTCGAGGTCGGTCCACCGCACCCCGCGCTCGGCGAGCAGAGCGGGGATGGCCTCCTCGGAGGGGTCGGCGGGCTGCCACCAGGAGCCCTGGTCGTTGATGATGTGGCGCACGGTCTCCATCGCATCGGACTTGGTGTGACCGATGAGGCCAACCGGCCCGCGCTTGATCCACCCGGTCGCATACGCACCCGGCACGCGGTCGTTCGAGTCCCTGCGCAGCACCTGGCCCTCGTGAT
>DMUE01000118.1 GCA_003476465.1 Microbacterium sp.
CCCGGCATTCCGCTGGACGTCAACTCCCTGTGAGCACGCGGTGATCGAGTAGCGCGCAGCGCGTCCTGTGAGCACGCGGTGATCGAGTAGCGCGCAGCGCGTATCGAGATCCGTGCAGGGGCTCCGCCGAAGGGCGGGGCCCCTCCCGCGTTCCCGCTCAGAACCCGGTCGGGAGCACGTCGAAGCCGCGTTCGCCGATAGGGGCGGCATCCGTCACCATCGCCGTCTCGACCTGCGCGCCCGGCGGACCCTGTGCCATCCACGCGATCACTTCGTCGACCTGATCCTGAGTGCCCTCGATCTCGGCCTCGACGCTGCCGTCGTGCAGGTTGCGCACCCAGCCCGCGACCCCGACCTTCCGGGCGACCATCCGCATCGTGTAGCGGTAGCCGACGCCCTGCACCATGCCGTGGACCATCACGTGGACGCGCCTCATCGCTCCATCGTGCCGTGCGAGGGGCGGGGAAGACCAGAAGCCGGGTGTCAGGAATCAGTGGGGGAGCACGAGGCTGATGCCGATCCCGATCATCACGACCGCGATCACCGCGTCGAGGATCCGCCACACGCGCGGCGTGCTGAGCCAGCCACTGAGGTAGCACGCGCCGCCGGCGAGGGCGAAGAACCAGATGACGCTCGCGGCCATCGCCCCCGCGGCGAACGCCCCGCGCGCGTCGCCGTGCGTGTTGGCGACCGTCCCGAGCAGGAAGACCGTGTCGAGGTAAACGTGCGGGTTCAGCCACGTCAGCGCGAGGCACGTGAGCACGACCGGCAGGGCCTTGGTGCGGGCCCGGACGGTTGCGCCTGAGGCAGGGGAGTCGCTCGCAGCGGGGTCAGCGGCGGCGGAGCCGTCCGCCTCGAGCGTGTGCCCAGACGGCCGCCAGGCGCGCCGCGCAGCGAGGAGCCCATAGCTCACGAGGAATACCGCGCCCGCCCACCGCACCACATCGATCAGCCACGGAACCGCGTTCAGCACGAGCCCGACCCCCGAGACGCCGAGCGCGATGAGCGCCGCGTCCGAGATCGCGCAGATCGCCGCGACCAGCAGCACGTGCTCGCGGCGCAGGCCCTGGCGCAGCACGAAGAGGTTCTGGGTGCCGATCGCGATGATCAGCGAGAAGCCGAGGCCGAAGCCGGCGAGCAGGGGGGAGAGCATGTCTCGACGCTAGGCGTCGACGGTGGTTGAGTCCAACTGATGATTCTTCAGATGCATTAGTCTGTCTAATGATGCGCATCTCTTTCGAACTGGCCGAGACCGTTGCCGCCGTCGTCGACGAAGGCACGCTGGATGCCGCCGCCCGGCGACTGCGCATCACTCCGTCCGCGGTCAGCCAGCGCATCAAGACGCTCGAGGAGCAGCTCGGCCGCGTCGTGCTCGTGCGGTCCAAACCCGCTCGGCTCACCGGAGCGGGGACCGCGGTCGTGCGGATGTCCCGCCAGTTCGCGCTGCTCGAGCACGACACGCTCGTCGAGCTGGGTGGCGGAGGCAGCGACGCCTCGCGGACCACGGTGCCGCTTGCCGTGAATGCCGACTCGCTCGCCACCTGGTTCCTGGAGCCGCTCGGGCGGCTCTCGGAGCGGCATCCGGTCGTGTTCGAACTGCACAGCGACGACCAGGACTTCACCGCCTCGCTGCTCGAATCGGGCACGGTGATGGGCGCCGTCACGTCGCGCTCCACGCCCATCGCCGGCTGCCGCGTCAGCACGCTCGGGGCGATGCGCTACGAGGCGGTGGCCACGCCCGCGTTCGCGAAGCGGTGGCTGCCCGATGCGTCCTCGCCGTCCACGCTGTCCCAGGCGCCCCTCGTCGACTTCGACCACCGCGACGACCTGCAGACCCGGTGGCTCCGCGCGTGCGGGATCGACGAGACGCTGCCGTCTCGGCACTATGTGCCGGCGTCCAACGAATTCGCCGCGGCGGTCCGGCACGGCCTCGGCTGGGCCCTGCTGCCCACGTTCCAGTCGCACGACGCGCTGGATGCCGGAGACCTCGTGAGGCTGGGTGGTCCACCGATCGACGTGCCCCTGTACTGGCAGCAGTGGAACCTGCGCTCGCCGCTGCTGGACGCGATCGCGGAGGAGATCGTAGCCGACGGGCGGCACGTGCTCAGTCCGCCTCCCCGGCCGGAGGCGTGACCGGCCTCAGTCGTCGCTGACGCGCAGCACGATCTTTCCGCGCGTGTGGCCTCGTTCGAGTTCGGCATGCGCCGCGGCGGCATCATTCAGGTCGAAGACCCGGTCGATGTACACCTGCACCACTCCGGAATCCAGGAGGCGCCCCACTGTGGCCAGCGTGCCGCCATCGGGGATGACCTTGTAGCCGGTCGTGCGCACACCCGCGTCGGCCGCCGCGTCGGCATAGTCCGGCCACGACCCGGTCGGCACGAGGATGTACAGCCCACCCGGGCGGATGATCTTCAGCGAGCGCTCGCCGGTCTTCTCGTGGACGTTGCCGACGAGGTCGATCACGACGTCGACGTCGGCGATGACGTCCTCGAACCGGGTCGAGGTGTGGTCGATCACGACCGACGCCCCGAGTTCCCGCAGCCACGAGGCGTTGCGGCTCGAGCCGGTCGCCGTCACATGAG
>DMUE01000123.1:0-2758 GCA_003476465.1 Microbacterium sp.
GAGTGAGCCGGAGGCATCCGCTCGCTCGCCCTGCTCGCAGGCCGGGCGCACGACCGCAGAGACGGTGCCCTCACGCAGGAGAGACGCCGTCTCTGTCGCGAGGATCAGTCGCCGGAGAGCTCCAGCAGGCGGTCGATCGCGTCCGTCAGGCGCGCATCAGCCTCACCGAAAGCGGTCCAGTCCCCGGCCTGCAGCGCGTTCTCGCGGTCGAGCATCGCCTGGCGAGCTTCGCCCAGGAGCGCGTCGAGCTCGACGTTGACGCCCGTGCTGCCGCCCTCGGACGGCGCCGTCGGTGTTGCGCTCGGGTCGTCCGGCGTCGCCTCGAGATCGGGATCGACTGTGCCGTCACCCGCGTCGGCCCCGGAGTCACCGCCGAAGAGGGTGTCGAGCGCCTCGTTGAGCGTGTCCTCGAAGGCGATCTCGTCACCGAACGCGACGAGCACCTTCTGCAGGGTCGGCAACTGCGTACCGCCCGAGGACTGCACGAAAACGGGCTGGACGTACAAGAACCCGCCACCCACGGGAAGCGTGAGCAGGTTTCCGTTGAGCACCTCGGACTGCCCCTGCCGCAACAGGTTTATCTGCGACGACACCACAGGGTCGGCGTCGAAGGTGTTCTGCACCTGACCCGGGCCCGGGACGGTCGTATCGGCGCTCACCACCAACATCCGGAGCTTGCCGTATCCGTCGTCCTTCTGCCCGGCCTCGGCGCCGGCATCGGCGTCCACCGCGAGATATCCGGTGAGGATGTTGCGCGAGGCCGTGCCCGTGCCGGGCGGGATGAACGTCGTGAACATCGAGAAGGTCGGTGCTTGCTGGCCCGGCATCTGCATGGTGAGGTAGTACGGCGGCTGCAAACGCGTCGAGCTCGAGTCCTGGGGATCCGTCGGCGTCGCCCACGCGTTGTCGCGCTGGTAGAACGACTGCGCATCGTCGACGTGGTACTGACCGAGGGTCGCTCGCTGCACCTTGAACAAGTCGGTCGGATAGCGCACATGACTGATGAGGTCGCCGGACATCTCGCTGATGGGCTTGATGGTCGCGGGATAAACCTTCTGCCAGGCCTGGATGAGCGGGTCTTCGGGATCCCACGCGTACAGCGTCACGCTGCCGTCGTAGGCGTCGACCGTGGCCTTGACCGAGTTGCGGATGTAGTTGATGTCATCGATCGTGAATCGCGGCGTCGGGTTGGTCGTGTCGGCGATCGCATCGGCGAGGCTCACGGTGCGCGAGTAGGGGAAGGTCGATGCCGTGGTGTACCCGTCGACGATCCAGACGATGCGACCGTCCACCACGCTCGGGTACGGGTCGTTGTCGAGGTCGAGGTAGGGAGCGACCTTCTGCACGCGCGTCTTGGGGTCGCGGTCGTAGAGGATCTGGGAGTCCTCGTTGACGTAGTCCGAGAGCAGGATGTCGGTCGACTGGAACTTGAGGGCGTAGATCAGCTTGTCGAACAGCGTGCCGATCTTCGGCCCGCCGTCGCCGTCGAACGTGGTCTTCGTCTCGCTCTGGCCCTCTTCGGAACCGCGCGGGTAGTCCAGCTCGACCGGAGTCGAGCCCTCGGGTGCGCCGACGATGGAGTACAGCGGCGAAGCCTCACCGAAATAGACCCGGGGCTGGAAGGCCTCGCTCTCGCTGAGGAAGCCGGTCGCGGGGATGCCGCGTTCGAGGAAAACGGGGTTGCCGTCGCTCGTGCGCTGGTTTCCAGCGGCGACGACGAGACCGTAACCGTGCGTGTACACCACGGTGCGGTTCTGCCAGGTGCCCGCCGTGCCCAGGGCCTCCATGTCGAGCTCACGCACCGAGACGACCGTGTCCTGCGACTCGCCGTCGATCTGGTAGCGGTCGACGTCCAGCGGGTCGGTGAACTGGTAGTACGCCCGGAACTGCTCGAGCTGGCGCACGGTCGGGCTGATGATCGCCGGGTCCATGATGCGGATGGATGCCGTGGTCTGCGCATCCTCGCGCAGCGCTCCCGGCTCGGCGCTTGTGACGGCGGTCGTCTCGGTCTTCTCCAGTCCATCGATGCCGTAAGCGATTTTGGTCATCTCGAGGTTGCGCTCGATATACGGCTGCTCGAGTGAGAACTCGTTCGGGGCGACCTGGAAGCGATCGACGATCCACGGATACCCGACGCCCACCACGATCGCCGAGATGATGAGGAGCGCGGTACCGATGAGGGGGAACCGCCACCGGCCGATGACCGCTGTGACGAAGAACAGCAGCGCCACGACCGCGGCGATGCCAGCGAGGATCGCCTGGCCCGGGATGACGGCGTTGACGCCGGTGTACCCCGGTCCCGTGATCAGGCTGCCCGTCTCGCTGAGGGTCTGGTAGCGGTCGAGCCAGAGGCTCGCGGCCTGCACCAGCAGGTAGACGCCCGCGATGACCGCAAGCTGAATGCGTGCGGACTTCGAGATGCGCAGCTCCCACCGTCCGCCCTCGCGCTGTCCGACGCGCACCGAACCGTAGAGGTAGGACACCAGCGCGGTCAGGCCGAGGCAGATCAGCAGGACGGCGGAGACGAACCCGAGCAGGGCGCTGTAGAACGGCATCGCGAAGAGGTAGAAGCCCGTGTCGAGCCCGAACTGCGGGTCCAGCATGTCGGTCGTCACGCCATTGACCCACAGCCAGACGGTCTCCCACTGGGTCGACGCCGAGAAGCCCGCGAAGAACCCGAACAAGACGGGGATGCCCCACATAGCCAGGCGGCGCAACGGCTCGATGACCTCCTGGTAGCGGTCGAGCTGGCTCGACA
>DMUE01000123.1:2784-3490 GCA_003476465.1 Microbacterium sp.
TACCACATGAAGTCGGCGTACAGGGAGGCGAAGATGAAGAACCCGACGAGCAGCACAGCGATCACGACCAGCGAGATCGTCAGTACGCGTCGTGTGGTGCGGGGGGCCGCAGGCTTCGGGGAAGTCGTGGTCACCCCTCCATCCTAGGCGCCCGGTTCCGGGTGGAGCCCGTGCTGCAGCCGGGAGGAGGCCGGATATCAGGCCACGGTTCGATCACGGCGGGGCCTCTTCCCCGCCGACCAGCCAGAGGGCAGTCAGGGAGCGGTGCAGGTCTCGAGGGCGCCGAGGTCGCCGCCCTCGCGCAGCGTGTCGAGCGCGAGGATCGCGTCATCGAGCTCGCCGACAGAGAAAACCCGCAGGCCGGACGGAACGTGACCGACGACCTCGCCGCAGTTCGCCTCGGGCGCGAGGAAGTAGTCGGATCCGGCATCGCGGGCACCGTAGAGCTTCTGGCGGATGCCGCCGATCGGCCCGACCGCGCCGTCGGCGGTGATCGTTCCCGTCCCCGCGATCTGACGCCCGCTGGTGAGCTCACCGGGCGTCATCGTGTCGATGATCCCCAGCGCGAACATCAGGCCGGCGCTGGGGCCGCCGACATTGTCGAGCTGGATCGTGACCTGCACCGGGAAGTCGTAGTCGAGGATCGTCGACACCCCGACCTGCCAGGCCTCGTCGTCCTCGCTGTACACGGGGGTGACTTCGACCC
>DMUE01000216.1 GCA_003476465.1 Microbacterium sp.
ACGCCGATGACGGTCGTGATCGCGCGGAGCGTGTCCCAGGTCGCGGTAGAGGTGACGAGCGAGTAGAGCAGGAAGCTGCCCAGGTTCACCGGCAGGGGAGCGCCTGGTGCGTAGGAGATGCCGGTGCCGCCGCCGACCGCGAACGGCCAGAACCACAGGTTCATCACGAGCCCGAACGCATACGACGCCACGACGCCATACACGCTGAGCAGTGCGACCTCCGCCCACCCGCGCAGCCGCGGCAGCAGCCCGGCACCCGCGCCGACCCAGCCGCAGGCGAACATCTGGAACGGCGTCCACGGGCCGATGCCGCCCCACATCACCGACGACAGGGCGATCGTGAGCATGCCGAGCAGCAGCCCGAAGCGGGCGCCCAAGGCCCGCCCGGCCAGGATCAGCAGGATGAAGACCGCCTCGACCCCGCCGACGCCGGTGCCGACGATGCGGATCGCGGCACCGATCGCGGCCAGCGTGCCGAGCAGGGCGAGGCTGTGGGCCGAGCGAACGGTGCCGTCGAGCAGTCCGAGCACGACGATCGCCGCGAGCGGCAGGAGCGCCACGGCGACCACGGGAACCGCAGCCTGCGCATGCGCCGGCACTGCGCTCGCCACGAGAGGCCAGCAGAATGCCGCAAGGGCGGCGAGATTGGCGGCGAGCAGGGCGACCAGCGATGCCGGGGCATAGGGCTTCCGGCGAGACGCGGGCGTTTCGTCTCGTTTCGCCTGGTCGACGACCGGGGATTCGGGGCGGTAGACGGTTTCGGTCCTCGAGCGAGGAGGCGTGCCGACCGACACGGAACGCCGGTGCGCCATCGGGCTCTCCGGTCCCAGCCGCCCGCCGGCCATCGGCACGATGCGGTCGGCCAGGGCTGCGGCGAAGTCCGCGTCGTGCGTGGCCACCAGCACCGCGGCGCCCTCGTCGGCGAGCGTGCACAGCGCCGCGGCAACCAGATCGCGGGCGCCGGCGTCCAGCCCCCGGGTCGGCTCGTCGACCAGCAGCACGCGCGGTGCACAGGCCAGCTGCACGGCGAGTGCGAGGGCACGGCGTTCACCGACGGACAGATCGCGCGGATGCTGCGCCACCAGCCGTGCGGGGCCGGGGCTGCCGGCATCCCACCCGACGAAGCCCGCGAACCGATCGGCCGTGCGGCCCCCCAGGGCGCCGGCACGACGATCCGCGCGACGACACTCCGCCGCGACGGTGTCGCAGACGAACAGGTCATCCGACGCATCGGGGACGAGGGCGACTCCGCGCCCGCGACCGAGGGGAATTCCGTCGACGGTCACGTCCGCCTCGGCATCCGGCACCGCCAGGGCCGAAAGCAGACTCGACTTGCCCGCACCGTTCGGTCCGACCAGGGCGACGATCTCACCGGAGCGCAGCGTCAGGGCCGCGGCATCGACGGCGACCGCGCTCCCGTGCCGCACCGTCAGTTCCCGCGCCCGCAGCACCGGCTCGCCCACGGGGCGCGACCGCGGATACTCAGCGGTGACGGCAACGGTGTCCTCGCCGTCGACCACGACGCCGTCGCGGATCCACAGGCGCCGGTCGGCCACCCGGCCCAGCTCGGCCGCTCGGTGCTCGGCGACCACGGCGCACACTCCGGCCTCGCGCGCGAGAGCCCCGAGCAGGTCGACCACGCGTCGCCGGTAGGCGGTGTCGAGGTCGGCGAGGGGCTCGTCCACGAGCAGGAGGATCGGATGCTCGACGATCGCCGCGGCGATCGCGACGAGGGTCGCCTCGCCAGCCGACAGTCCGCGCAGGCGGCGGCCGAGCAGGGGAGAGATCCCGATGCGCTCGGCCACCTCGGCGACCCGCGCCGCGACGATCGTGGGCGCGACGCCGCGCAGGTCGAGGGCCAGCCCGATCTCGTCCTGCACCCGCTCCGTCGTGAAGCCCTCACGCGGATGCTGCAGCACCACGCCGATGCGCTGCGCCGTGTCGCGGGGCGGGACCGCGGCCCGATCATGCCCGACCACCGTCACCGTTCCGGCGATCTGTCCGCCATCCAGGTGGCTGTGGAGGCCGCTCAGGGCGCGCAGAAGCGTCGACTTGCCCGACCCGGTCGCACCGGCGAGAACCGTCAGTGTGCCCGGTGCGAGCACGAGCTCGTGCGCCCGCACCCCCGCGCCGCCTCGGTGGGTCAGCGTTGCGTCGTGCAGCACCACCGGTGCCGCACAGTCGCCGTTCACCGGGTTGCCCGCCAGTCCGCGCAGCTCGAGAGCCGCCGCGACAGCCGTCGCCCGCTCGAGCGTGCGCTGCAGCACGGGCGCGAGGATGCGCACTCCGCCGCGCTCGCCACGCAGGCGCTGCGCGAAGCGCACCGACCGGACGGCATCCGCCAGCGCCGGCAGCGTCGCCCACGCGACCGCGAGTGTGCGCGCGATGCCTCGCAGCGGTCCGCGCCGCGAGCCCCGCGCGAACAGTCGCGCGATGTCGATGACCGCGTTGAGCAGCCCGAAGACCAGGATCGTGAGCGCGATCGGCACCGCGCTCGCCGCAGCATCCCACAATCCGCCCGTGGTCCCCGGGCCGAACATCACGACGTGCGCGAAGGGCGCGGGCAGCCGCACCTGGGGCAGCGCCAGAACGACCGCACCCGACCCGTCCGCGCCGTGGAACAGCACGCGGTAGATCACCCGGACCGCGATGAAGCCGGCGGCGAGGGCGGCCGCCGCCTTGAGCGGTGCGGGTCGGAAGGTCACGGGTTCATCGCGTCACGCGGCCGGTCACGCCGGTCACACCGAGGGCGCCGCCGGCTCGCCGTTGAGGGTGAACAGCAGCTCGAGGCTCTCGCCGGGCTCCAGCTGAAGGGTCGACAGGCCCTCCTCCGCGTAGGCCCAATCGCCGCCTGCGGGCTGCACCCACAGCGACCAGTACGCGAAAGCGGCCGGCATCGACGCGCACGTCTCGAAGTACTCGGAGCCGTCCTCGGCCGTCAACGCGAAGTCTTCGGCAGGCACGCCGTTCACGCGGCACACGACCTGGTCGCCGTACTGGTCGGTGCCCTCGGTGGTCAGGCCGGCCTCGGTGAGTGCGTCGCTCGCGGCGATCGCTGCGGTGGTGTCGATGCAGGTCACCCCGGTCGGACCGTCCTCGACCGCGAGGTCGCCGGTCTCGACGACCACCCGCACTCCGGCGCACTCGGCGACCTCCGCCGAGGCCCCGGTCGAGGACGAGGTGGTCGGAGCGGGGGCAGCGG
This sequence comes from Microbacterium sp., assembly GCA_003476465.1. GTDB lineage: Bacteria > Actinomycetota > Actinomycetes > Actinomycetales > Microbacteriaceae > Microbacterium. The sequence continues at coordinate 3,203 of DMUE01000216.1, forward strand.
CGGGGGCACAGGCGGCGAGGGCGGTCAGCAGGGCGGCGACCGCCGCTGCGGTCGCGAATGCGCGGGGCGTTGAGTTCATCGCTCCAGCGTAGAGCCGCGCTGCCCTCAGCTCCCGCCGGATGACGCTCCGCGTCGGCGGCGGCCGCGTAAGCTGTGCGAGTGAGTGTTTCCGAGTTGTTCGACGAGGACGAGTGGATGCCGGCCCCCGGGTCCGAGGCCTATACCGATATCACTGCACACGTCTCGAGCGACGGCCGGATCGCGCGTATCGCGTTCGACCGTCCCGAGGTGCGCAACGCGTTCCGTCCGCACACCGTGGACGAGCTCTACCGTGCGCTCGACATCGCCCGCCAGGACCCGCGCATCGGCGTTGTCCTGCTCACCGGCAACGGTCCCAGTCCGAAGGACGGCGGCTGGGCGTTCTGCTCGGGCGGCGACCAGCGCATCCGTGGGCGGTCGGGCTACCAGTACGACGATGCCCAGGACCCGGCGGCCGACAAGCGCGACCCCAGCCTCGCGGC
>DMUE01000129.1 GCA_003476465.1 Microbacterium sp.
GTACGGGACGCCTCCCGGACGAGATAAGGATTCTCGGCGGCCGTCAGGATCAGAACCGACGCTCCCCAATTCGCCGCCGTGCGCACGTTCGAACCAGGAGAGCTGTCATCTCCCAAACTCAGGTCCAGCACCACGAGATCGGCGTCTCTGCCTCGACTCACGAGCGCGGCCATCGACCTCTCGTGCCGGACGAACGTCAGCCCGGAAGTGTCATCGATGATTCCGCCCACCGCCATCGCCACCAGCTCGTGGTCGTCGACGACCGCGACCCGCGTCTGCTCCGCCATCGACTCCGCTTCCCTCACCGCGTCCGTCCTCGAACCATATCGACATCCGCCAGGAATGCCGATCACCGGACCGGCGAGGCAGACTAGGACGATGAGCCGCGCAGGACAGCCAGCCGAAGCATCCGACCTGATCGACGTCGACGCGTTGATCGCCGCCTACTACGACCTGAAGCCGGATGTCTCGGTCCCGGCGCAACGGGTTGCGTTCGGCACGAGCGGCCACCGCGGGTCGTCGCTGGCGACGAGCTTCAACGAAGACCACATCCTCGCCACCACACAGGCGATCGTGGACTATCGCACCGCGCAGGGGATCTCCGGCCCCCTCTTCCTCGCTCGCGACACGCACGCCCTGTCGCTGCCTGCCGAACGAACGGCGATCGAGGTGCTCGTCGCCAACGGCGTCGACGTGCGCGTCGACGCCCGTGATTCGTGGGTGCCGACCCCCGCGCTCAGCCACGCGATCCTCGCGCACAACAACGGGCGGGCGCCGGATGACCCGGCCCGGTCGGACGGCATCNNGACCGCGCCAACACGCTCATCACCGTCGGCCTCGAGGGGGTCGCGCGCATCCGACACGCCGACATCGACGTCGGCCTGCTCGGGCGTTACGACTTCCGCGACGCGTACGTACGCGATCTTGCCGACATCATCGACATCGACGCGATCAAGAACGCGGGGGTGCGTATCGGGGCGGACCCGCTCGGTGGCGCCTCCGTCGAGTACTGGGCACTCATCGCCGAGGTGTTCGGCATCGACCTGACGGTCGTGAATCCCGAGGTCGACCCGACGTGGCGCTTCATGACCCTCGACTGGGACGAGAAGATCCGGATGGACCCGTCCTCCCCCGACGCGATGGCGGCGCTCGTCGCCCGCCGCCACGAGTACGACATCCTGACCGGGAACGATGCCGACGCGGACCGCCACGGCGTCGTCACCCCGGATGCGGGGCTGATGAACCCCAACCATTACCTGGCCGTGGCGATCGATTATCTGTTCTCGCACCGCTCCGGCTGGCCTGCCGATGCCGCCGTCGGCAAGACGCTCGTTTCGTCGATGATCATCGACCGGGTCACCGAATCGCTCGGCCGGCGCCTCCTCGAGGTACCGGTCGGCTTCAAGTGGTTCGTGCCGGGGCTGCTCGACGGTTCGGTCGCCTTCGGCGGCGAAGAGTCCGCCGGCGCCTCGTTCCTGCGGGCGGACGGCTCGGTCTGGACGACCGACAAAGACGGCATCCTGCTCGCCCTGCTCGCGGCCGAAATCCTCGCCGTCACAGGCAAGACCCCGTCGCAGCGCTACGCCGAACTCGAGGCGGAGTTCGGCGTAGCCGCGTACCAGCGCGTGGACGCCCCGGCGACGCCTGCGCAGAAGGCGACGCTGTCGAAGCTGTCTCCNNGCCTGGTTCGCTGCACGCCCGTCCGGCACGGAGGACGTCTACAAGCTCTACGCCGAGTCGCTCCGCGGCCCCGGGCACCTCGCCAAGGTGCAGGAAGAGGCCCGTGCAGTCGTTTCCGCAGCGCTCGGCGATTGAGGTCCGCACCGGATCGCCAGGGCGACGGGTGCCGCGACCGCTGCATGGCCGCCCGCGTCTATTCCGCGCCGCATCGGCACCGCAAAGAGGAAGGAACGCCAATGGCATACGTCACCGTCGGCACTGAGAACTCCGCAGACATCGAGCTCTTCTACACCGATCAGGGATCGGGGCAGCCCGTCGTCCTCATCCACGGCTTCCCCCTGAACGGTGAGTCGTGGAACGCCCAGCAGTCGGCGCTGCTGGATGCGGGCTTCCGGGTGATCGCCTACGACCGGCGCGGCTTCGGTGCGTCGAGCAAGACCGCGGCCGGGTCGAACTACGACAGGTTCGCCGACGACCTGGCCGCCCTCCTCGAAGCGCTCGACCTGCAAGACGTCGCGCTCGTGGGTTTCTCTATGGGCACGGGGGAGATCGCGAGGTACCTTTCGCGCCACGGAAGCGCACGCATCGCCAGCGCCGCGTTCCTCGGGTCGCTCGAGCCGTATCTGCTCATCACCGAGGACAACCCGGACGGCGCGGGGCCGCAGGAGTTCTTCGACGGCATCGCCGCCGAAGTGAAAGCGGACCGCTACGCGTTCGTCGCGAACTTCTTCCGCGGCTTCTACAACCTCGACGACAACCTCGGATCGCGGATCTCTCAGCAGGCGCTCGATGCCAGCATCCAGGTCGCGAACCAGGCGGGGAACGCCGCTATCGCCGCCGCGCCCCTCACCTGGCCCACCGACTTCCGAGCCGACATCGTCGCGATCGACGTGCCCGCGTTGATCGTGCACGGCACGGCCGACAACATCCTGCCGATCGACGCCACCGCACGGCGCTTCACCCAGCTCCTTCCCGCGGCGACCTATGTCGAGATCGCGGGTGCGCCCCATGGCATGCTCCTCACCCACGCCGAGGAAGTGAACGAGGCGCTCCTCGGCTTCCTCCGCACCAGGTCCTGAGCGTTGAGTGGCCCGCGCGGGCATTCGATGTCGGCGCGGCGACGCCGGACATCGCGCACGTCGCCTACGCGTCCGTCTCCGCCCTCGGTTGCCCCACCCGCGTGCGCACGAACTCGGCCGCGGGTATGCGCCGCGCCATCACGTCGATCGCGTCGGGATTGTGATCGATGAGCACAGCACGGCGTCCGAGGGCGTGGGCGACCGCACCCGTCGTTCCGCTGCCGGCGAACGGGTCGAGCACGGCATCGCCGGGCCTCGTCGACGCCGCGATGATCCGACGCAGGATCCCCTCGGGCTTCTGAGTGGGGTACCCGGTCTTCTCCCGTCCCGCCGTCGGGACGATCGTGTGCCACCAGACATCCGTCGGCAGCTTGCCCCGGGCGGCCTTCTCGGGCGTCACCAGCCCGGGCGCCATGTACGGCTCGCGGTCCACGGCCTCCGAATCGAAGACGTAGTTCGCCGGGTCTTTCACATAGACCAGGATCGTGTCGTGCTTGGCGGGCCACCGGCTGCGTGACTTGGCGCCGTAGTCGTAGGCCCAGATGATCTCGTTCAAGAAGCACTCGCGCCCGAACAGGGCGTCAAGCGCCACCTTGGCATAGTGCGACTCGCGATAGTCGAGGTGGAGGTAGAGCGTCCCATCGGGGGCCAGCAGGCGCCAGGCCTGGGCGAGACG
>DMUE01000126.1 GCA_003476465.1 Microbacterium sp.
GCGCCGGCCCAGATGACTTCGTCGTAGATGACGTCGAAGCAGATGGCAAGGCCCACCCCGACGCCGTCGACATCGAAGATGGGCGCCGCCGTGCCCGCGGTGTATTCGCGCTGAATGAGATCGATGAGGTCGGGGGCGAACAGACGGTAGAACCAGCGATCCGGCACGTACTCCCCGAACGGAACGGGGTGACGCTTGTCGTAGGTGGCAACCGCGCCCTGCCCCGCCGCCCAGAGGATGGATGTGTTGAAATACAGGCCATCACGCGCTGTGGCCGGGGCATTCACGATCAGCGGTGCGTCCACACGTTCGGCGACAGCATCCAGAGCAGCCGCCGTGCCGGGGTTGCGCTGGGGATCGGAGTCGAGACCGCCCTCGGGCCAGAGCAGCACGTCCATCTGCTCACCGAAAAGGGGCACGGATGCCTCGAGCTGCGCGTTCAACACCGCGTTCGCCGGTGGACGATCGAAGTAGCCGGTGGGCCCGTTCCCCTGAACCGAGCCGACGCGCAGGGTGCCGGCGACCGCCGTCGGGAACTGGGGCGCCACGGCCAGGAGCAGGACAAGAGCCACCGCCGGAATCGCCGTGCGCACATCGCGGAAGCGTGCAGCCCGAACATACTCGATGAGCGCCGCACAGAACGCCACGACCAGGAAGCCCAGACCGGTGACACCGACCCAGGAGGCCACCTCGGCGAACGGTCCGTTCGTCTGCGTGATGCCGACACGGCCCCAGGGGTAGCCCCCGTAGGGCCACGTACCGACGACGAGCTCGCGCACGCACCAGAGTCCCGCGACCAGGGGGGGCAAGGCGATCAGCCGTGACCACAGCGATGGAAGGATACGTGGCAGCCAGCGATACGCCAGTGCGAGGGGGATCGTCAACACAGCCGTTACGGCGGCCTCGAACAGCGACAGGGCGAGCCAGGGAACGGGGCCGAGATACCGAGCCGTGAAAACCTGATTCATCAGAAAGAACGGGGCCGCAAAGGCGAATCCGACCACGACGGCGCTCCCCGTGCGGCGGCCGATGAGGGATACCAATGCGAGCACGACGGCCACGAAAGCGGCGGGCCACCACGCGACGTCCGGGAACGCAAGGTCGAGCGCGAAACCCCCCGCGATCGACGCCAGCACCGCTGCCCAGAGTGGTAGCAGTGGGCGCACGTCGGAGCGGAACTCGGGCACAGGGCAAGCCTAGGTGCGAAGAATCAGACTGCGCTGTACGAGACGATGCCTCGGCGCACACCGTCGAGCGCCGCTCGAGCCGTCCGCCCCAGGTCTCCCTCGGCGACGACGGAGAGTTGGTCGAGCAGATCTATCGTCTGCTTGCACCATCGCACGAAATCCCCCGCGGCCATATCGGCGTCCTCGAGCACCCGGTCCAGGGGCATGCCCCGCGTCCAGCCCCGCACCGCGCGGGCCAAACCGGTGGCCAGCGGCTCGGAGCCTGGCAGCCGATGCTCGCGCTCGAGATCGTCCAGATCGGACCAGAGTTCCTCTGTGGCGGTCAGCGCGGTGCGGAATGTGCCGCCGGGCAGTGCGTGCTCACCGCCGCCCGCGGAATCCCGTCGCGGCTCGTAGACGAGACAGCTTGCGAGAGCGGCGAGGGCCGGGGCATCCAGTCCGTCCCAGAGACCGCGTCGCAAGGACTCGGCGACCAGCAAGTCCCGTTCGCCGTAGATGCGCCGCATGGTGCGCCCGGCTGCGGTGAGGGTGGTGCGTCCGTCCTCACCCACGCGCAAGTAGTCGAGCGCGGCAAGCACGTCGGTCACGCGGTCGAACTGGCGCGCCACCGTGCCCGTGCGGGTATCGATCTCGCGCCGAGTCTTATCGACCTGCCGCTTCAGCTTCCAGTAGCGCTCCGCCCACCGGGCATGCGCCTCGCGCTCTGGGCAGGTATGGGAGGGATGCCTCTGCATCCGGGTGCGCAGGTGACGAATCTGCGCCTGCCGACGCTCTCGCGCCACCTGGGACCCGAGGAATTCACCGCGGTTCTGCTTCTCGAGATCGCTCAGCTCCCGCCGAATGCCCGAATACTCGGCGAAGTCGCCCCGATCGCACGTCATGGCCTTCTCGTACCCTGTGAGCGATTCCTCCTGCTCGCGGACCTGGCGGGCGAGCCCGACCACGGCCCTGTCGGCCTGGAACTGTGCGAAGGAGGATTCGAGCAGCTGGCGGGCACGCGCACTGCCGTAGCGGTCGATGAGGTTCACAGCCATGTTGTAGGTCGGACGGAAGCTGGAGTGCAGCGGATAGGTGCGCCGGGAGGCGAGCGCCGCAACCTGTTGCGGGTCGAGGCCCTCGGTCCACTGAATGACCGCATGCCCCTCGACGTCGATGCCGCGCCGCCCTGCGCGGCCCGTCAGCTGTGTGTATTCGCCCGACGTGATCGCGACGCGGGCCTCACCATTGAACTTCTCGAGTTTCTCGAGCACGACGGTCCGTGCCGGCATGTTGATGCCGAGAGCGAGGGTTTCGGTGGCGAACACGGCGCGCACGAGCTTGCGCTGGAACAACTCCTCCACAACCTCTTTGAAGGCGGGCAGGATTCCCGCGTGGTGAGCCGCGATCCCGCGCTCGAGGTTTTCGCGCCACTCCCAGAAGCCCAGCACCGCCAGGTCCTCGTCCGGCAGGGACCGCGTCCGGTCTTCGACGATCGCCCGGATCTCTGCGCGCTCCTCGGGCGAAGTCAGCCGCAGTCCCGCCCGACGCACCTGCGCGACGGCCTGCTCACACCCTGCGCGGCTGAAGATGAAGAAGATCGCGGGCAGCAGATTGCTGCGCTGCAGCAATTCGACCACATCGGGCCGATCGATCCGCTCGATGCGTTGGAGGTTGCTCGGTGCGGCCGAGCGTTGGCCGCCCCGGTTCGGGCGGCGCCGCGACGACGCGTACCGGCCCGTCTGCGTGCCGCTTCTGGTCCTCTGAACGCGGCTGTTGTTCTCATAGGTCGATACCTTCGACGAACGGATGCGCATCAGCTCCTGGTTGACCTGCGCGGTGACGACTCCTGCCCGATCGTCGAAGAGGGGCAGAAGGTCCCCGCGCACGAGCACGTGCTGTTCGAGGGGAACGGGCCGTGTCTCGGAGACGATGACCTCGGTGTCACCCCGTACCGTGTCGAGCCAGGAGCCGAACTCCTCGGCGTTCGAGACCGTGGCCGANNGTCGTCATCACGACGACGCGCGCACTCCCGTTGATGTTGGTGTCGCCGGTCAGGAGCCCCACGTGGTCGGCGCCGTAGACCTGCTGAAGTTCTCGGAACTTCTGGTTCGACAGGGCCTTCATCGGCGTCGTGTAAAACGCCTTGCCCCGATCGGAGAGCATTGCCAGGTGGATGGCGAACTCGCCGACGATCGTCTTGCCCGCCCCGGTCGGGGCCGCGACCAGCACGCTGCGGCCCTCCTCGAGCGCTTGGCATCCGGTGACCTGGAACGGGTCGAGATCGAAGGGTTGCGCTAGCGCGAAGGCCGCGGTGACGGGGTGACGGCGGGCCTCTCGAGCGGCGGCGAATCGTTCAGCAGGTGAAGGCACCTCGGCCGACGGACTCATGTGTCGAGCCCGGAAGTCGGAAGCAGCGGCGGCTCCCGCCGCCGCCGGCGGCGATCGAAGAGCAGGGAGAACGCCGCCGCCGCCAGATAAAGCACGATCATGATGCCCATCAGCAGCAGCATGGACGTGACGTCGGCGGCGGGCGTGGCGAGAGCCGCGAAGACCGCAGCGATCAGCACTGCGACGCGCCAGCCCTTGAGAATGGCCATACCGCTCATCACGCCCGACACATTGAGCGCCACCAGGAAGACCGGCAGCACGAACGCCACGCCCAGCACGATGAAGAACTTGAAGACGAAGTCGTAATAAGTGTCGTAGGCGAACAGCAGGGCGGCACCGTTCGGGACGAACGACGTCATCAGCTCGATCACGTGCGGGATGATGAGGAAGCCGAC
>DMUE01000180.1 GCA_003476465.1 Microbacterium sp.
GGTATGAAGAGGGCAAGGCGCTTCCCGTCAGCTGGTGAGGGTCGTCGTGGCGCGGGGGCACGGCTTGCTTGTGAATGCACGGGCCGTACGACGTGCATCCGGCGCGAAGTCGTGCACTCGACGCTCGAGGCGTGCCGTCGGCAGGCCCCGAGATCGTGCCCCTCGGGTAAACTCGCCCCCACGATGGACGACCCCCCCAGTTGTAGAGTCTCGCCCCACCGCCTGATCGATTCCGTGAGGTTCGACGCGTGACGTACGAGTTGGTCATGCTGGGCGTGGGGCTTCTGCTCATCGTCGGCACCGGTCTGTTCGTGGCCAGCGAGTTCGCTCTGGTCAATCTGGATCGCGCCGACCTGGAGGCGCGCCGCGAGCGCGGCGAATCGCGGCTGTCGCTCACCATCGGCGCCCTGAAGATCACGTCCACCCATCTGTCGAGTGCGCAGCTCGGCATCACGCTGACCACGCTCCTCACGGGTTACACCATGGAACCCGCACTCTCGAGCCTGCTGCGTCCCGTGCTCCTGGGGTGGAGGGTGCCCGAGGCGCTGGTCTCGCCGATCGCCGTCGTCGTCGCGATCTCGGTCGCCACGATCTTCTCCATGATCCTCGGCGAGCTCGTACCGAAGAACTTCGCCCTCGCGCTGCCGCGCCCGACCGCGAAGCTCGTGTTGCCGTTCCAGGTCGCCTTCACGATGGTCTTCCGCCCGGCGGTGGTCGTTCTGAACGGATCCGCCAACGGCGTCCTCCGCGCGATCGGCATCGAGCCGAAGGAGGAGCTCTCGGGCGCGCGCACGGCCGAGGAGCTGTCGTCGCTGGTCCGTCGCTCCGCCAGCGCCGGTCTGCTCGAGCAGGACACCGCATCGCTCCTGAACCGCACATTGCTGTTCTCCCGGCTGAGCGCCGCCGACGTCATGACCCCGCGTCCGAGTATGCACGCCGTGGCCCGTGACGACTCCGCTGACGACGTCATCCAACTGGCGCGCCGCACCGGCCACAGCCGTTTCCCCGTCACGGGCGACTCCCTCGACGACATCGTCGGGGTCGTGCATCTCAAGGCCGCCGTGAGCGTGCCCCGGGAGAAGCGGGCGGATGTCCCTGCCGCTGCGCTCGCGACCGAGCCCCTGCGCGTGCCCGAGACCGTCCATCTGGATGCGCTCATCGCCGAGCTGCGGGCGCGGGGCTACCAACTCGCGATCGTCGTCGACGAGTACGGCGGAACATCCGGCGTGGTGACCCTCGAAGACCTCGTCGAGGAGATCGTCGGCGAGGTTTCGGACGAACACGACCGGAGCCGGGCCGGTCTCGTCCGCGGCAAGGACTCCGTCACGTTCCCGGGCAACTGGCGACCGGACGAACTGCAGGACCGCACCGGCATCCGCGTTCCCGAGGGCGAGGTCTATGACACGATCGGGGGCTTCATCATGAGCAAGCTGGAACGGATCCCCTCATCGGGGGACGAGGTCGAGACCGACGACGGCGTGCTGAGGGTCCAGCGCATGGACGGACGCCGCGTGGACCGCATCCGCTACATCCCCCATCCCGACGAGGCCGGTGGGCTCGACAGCGAGCCCACCCCATCGACGGGACCCGAGCGCATCGTGCGACGTCGAGCCGCGAAGAACGGGAGGGAGTCGTGAGCGACTGGGCGGGTATCGCCTGGCTCGTCGTGCTGCTGGCGTTCAACGCCTTCTTCGTCGGCGCCGAGTTCGCCGTCATCTCGGCTCGCCGATCGCAGATCGAGCCGCTGGCGGAGAAGGGCTCTCGGGCAGCCAAGACGGCGCTCTACGCCATGGAGCACGCGACGCTGATGCTCGCGACATCGCAACTGGGCATCACGATCTGTTCCCTGCTGATCCTGAACGTGTCGGAGCCGGCGATACACCACCTGCTCGCCGTGCCGTTCGGGCTGACGGGGCTCTCGGAGGCGGTCGTCGACGTCGTCGCCTTCGTCGTCGCGCTGCTGCTCGTGTCGTACCTGCACGTGGTCTTCGGCGAGATGATTCCGAAGAACCTGGCGTTCTCGGTGCCCGATCGCGCGGTGCTGATCCTCGCCACACCGCTCGTGTGGGTCTCGACGGTCTTCCACCCCGTCATCGCGACGCTGAACTGGATCGCCAACACGGTGCTGCGCCTGTTCCGGGTGGAGCCGAAGAATGAGGCGGCGTCGACCTTCACCCTCGACGAGGTCGCGACGATCGTGACGCAGTCCACCAGCGAGGGCGTGCTCGACGACTCCTCCGGTGCCCTCGCCGCGGCGGTGGAGTTCACCGACAAGAAGGCCCGCGACATCGCGGTGGCTCTCGACCAGCTCGTGACCCTGCCCGAGACGACGACGCCCGCGCAGATCGAGCGTGCCGTCGCGGTGCACGGCTTCTCGCGCTATGTCATCGTGGACGCCGCTGGTGAGCCGCTCGGATACGTCCACCTCAAGGACATCCTGCGGACGGCCGACATACCCGATGAGCGGCTCGACAAACCCGTGCCCGCGAAGCGGATCCATCACATGGTGCCCGTGCAGGAAACGACGGACCTCGAGGATGCGCTGGCCACCATGCGGCGCACCGGCCGTCA
>DMUE01000059.1 GCA_003476465.1 Microbacterium sp.
GAGGACGATGCCGTCGTGCAGAGCTCGATCTGGCCAACAGCCGAGCGCGTCGTCGATCACCTCGGAAACATCCAGGCCTGGGTGACCGAGATCGTGCGCACCGGCAGGCCGGCGGACCGCAAAGCCTTCCGGCGCCCCGAAGCCCGCGAGCGCGTCGAGTGGCTCACGCAGACGAGTGAGACACTCGTCGCGACACTCGCGGGGGCGGATCCGGATCGCGAGTGTTGGACCTTGTTCGGAGCGGCACCCGTCACCTCGTTCTGGGGGCGCCGTATGACAAACGAGGCCGCCAAACATCTCTGGGACCTCCGCACGGTGCGTGACGCGGCGCCGAGGACGCCCGCCGAGCTCGATCTCGGGCAACGGGCCGATGTCATCGATGAGTTTGCGGAGGTCTTTGTGCCCGCGGCACGTCGTCGGGGCGTCGAACCGCTTCCGCACGATGTCTTCCTGGTGGCGGACGACATCGACCGCAGCTGGCGGTTCTCCGCGGACTGGAACGTGACCGGCGTCACGCGTGCGGATGTGCCCTCCGGCTCTGAGGTGCTGCGTGCTGACGTCGGCGACCTGGTCCTGGTCCTCTGGGAGCGCGCGGATCCGTGGGCGCTGCCCGATCGCTTTCGGATCGAGAACGCAGACCTCGCTCTCCGCGCGCTCGCACGTACCCCCATCCACCTGTAGTGGGCGATCAGCGGGCGTCCTGTAGCGTACTTCGTTTCTCCGTCGCGAGAAGGACCGCGCCCGCGATCTCGCCCTCCGTNNGCGTCGCAGTGGCTCCGGGGAGGCGTGGTCGCCTACGCCTCCGAGGTGAAGCGGCAGGTCCTCGGCGTCTCCGAAGGCCCCGTTGTCACTGCCCGATGCGCAGAGGAGATGGCCGCCGGGGTGGCGCGCCTGCTTGGAGCCGATGTCGCCATCGGGACGACTGGTGTCGGGGGACCCGGGCCCGACGAGGATCAACCGCCGGGCACCGTCTACCTGGGGTGGTGGGTGCGCGGGCAGCGGGGGAGCGAACGGCATCAGTTCGACGGTGAGCCGGCCGATGTCGTCGAGAAGACGGTGGGCACGGCTCTCGAACTCTTGCTGCGCAAGCTCGACTCGCTCCGCTGAAGGCGGCGAACCGGCGTTCCGTGGCACGACGGAGGCGGGCGGATGCGAACCGGCGCTTCACCCGATGCGGGTGTCGCCGGGGGGCGAGAGGCGCATCCATCGGAATCCGTACGCGTCCAGCTCGAACTCGACGCGGCCCGCGTCGAGCGGGATCCGCTCAGGGCCGTGCAGGTCGAGCAGGAGCGTGCCTTCTTCGACATCTCCCACGTGGACCCGGGTGCGCGTGGGCATGGAGGTGAAGTTGTGCAGCGCGACCATCCGTCCGAGAGGAGAACGCACGCCGTGTGCGAAGACTCCCTCACCGCTCGCATCCAGGATCTCCAGCTCGCCCCACCCGATTTCGGGCGACACGCGATAGCGACGGATGAGGTGGCGCATGAACTGCAGCAACGAATCCGGATCGTTCCGCTGCGACAGAACGTTGACGTGATCGGGCGAGTAGCCCTCGCCCGGGGTCGGGGCCACGAGGCGAGCCGGTGCCGCATTCGAGAACCCGCCGTTCTTGCCGTCGGTCCACTGCATGGGAGTGCGCACGGCGCTTCGGCCGGGCACGTCGGAGTTCTCCCCCATGCCGATCTCTTCGCCGTAGAACAAGACCGGCGTGCCCGGCAGCGAGAACAGCAGGCTGTAGACCATCCGGATGCGCCGGGGATCTCCGTCGAGCATCGTCGGCAGGCGCCGGGTGATGCCGCGCCCGTACACACGCTGGAACTCCTCGGGGGCGAACGCCTCGAAGACCTCGTCGCGCTCGGCGTCGCTCAGCTTGTCAAGCGTGAGCTCGTCGTGATTGCGGACGAAGTTCGCCCAGGTCGCGCCCTCGGGCACCGGGGGGCGGGACGCGAGGATCTCGCGGAACGGCGCAGGGTCGCTCCGGGCTAGGGAGAGATAGAGGGCTTGCATCGACATGAAGTCGAATTGCAGGTCGAGCTCGCCGCCGCGCTCGCCGCCGAAGAATTCGAGCTGCTCAGGGTAGGTCAGATTGACTTCGCCCAGCAGCGCGGCCTCCGCGGCCCGCCGCTGCAGGAAGCGCTTCAGCTCCCGCAAGAAGTCGTGCGGATCGCCGAGGTCGACTCCAGCGGGCGGTTGGATCAGGAACGGGACGGCGTCGATGCGAAAGCCGGAGACTCCCAGCGCGAGCCAGAAGCCGACCGTCTTGACGATCTCGTCCCGCACCCGTGGGTTGGCGATGTTCAGGTCGGGCTGGTGCTTGTAGAAGACGTGCTGGAAGTACTGATCCGTCCGGGCATCGTGCTCCCAGACGCTCGCCTCTTCATCGGGAAACACTGTCGGTTGTTCGTTCGCCGGCGGTTCGTCGCGCCAGACGTAGAAGTCGCNNCCGTGGTTGCCCAGACGGGGGTCGATCCCGTAGAAGTCGCTGATGTCGTAGCCGTCATCGCGGTCTGGAGTCGGGTAGAACGGCATGAGCCAGAGGCAGGTCACCCCGAGGTCGGCGAGGTAGTCGATACGTCGTGCGAGCCCCGCGAAGTCGCCGACGCCGTCGTCGTTGTCGTCCATGTAGGTTTCGACGTCGAGGCAGTAGATGACGGCGGTCTTCCACCACATGTCGCTGGTGTCCGTGATGTTCACAGCAGCCTCCGCAGGGCGGGGAGCAGGTCTCGTTCAGCGCGGTCCAGGAACGCAGCCTGATCGGTTCCGACCCCGTGCAGGTAGATCCGATCGAACCCGACCGCGGTGAGTTCGGCGATGCGTTCGGCGAGCTCGCCCGCGTCGGCGGAAACCAGTGCACCTTCTCGGAGCTGATCGTCGCTCGGGTTCCCGGCCAGGGCATCGAACTGCGCGGGCTGTTCGACATCCCACAGCGACCCATCGATCGTCGCGTGGCGCCACTGCTGTCGTACGACGGCGAGAGCCTCGGATTCGGTCTCCTCGAGCGACACGTGGATCTGCACGACCCGGGGGCCGCGGCCTCCCGCCCTGGCGTAAGCATCCGTCACGCCTACCAGTGCCTCGCGCGCTTGCGCCACTGTCGCCAATCCGTCGGCCCACGTCGCCAGCCACGCCGCGGTCTCGGCGGTGACAGCGGCGCCCAGCAGCGGTGGGGGGGCGTCCGGCAGACTCCAGACGCGCGCCCGATGCACGCGGATCTCGTCGTCGCGGGACACTTCGTCGCCGGCCAGCAGCCGGCGGATCGTGTCGACGGATGCCTCGAGGCGGGCGTTGCGGCGGTCTTTGGGGGGCCACGGGTCGCCGGTCACGTGTTCGTTGACAGCTTCACCGCTGCCGAGAGCGGCCCAGAAGCGCCCCGGGAACATCTCCTCGAGGGTGGCGATCGATTGCGCCGTGATCACCGGGTGATAGCGCTGTCCCGGGGCGGTGACCACCCCGAGGGAGAAGGAGGTCGACGCCAATGCGGCGCCGAGCCAGCTCCAGGCGAAGCCGGACTCACCCTGGTCGATGCCCCAGGGTGCGAGGTGGTCGGAGCACATCGCCCCGTCGAACCCGGCGTTCTCGGCGCGTACGACAGAGGCGAGAAGCTGGCTCGGGGGAACTTGCTCGTGGGAGGCGTGGTATCCGATGAAAACCATTCACCGAGTGTCGCGGGTAACCGCCGGCGAGGGCAGGGGATTGCGTCCGCCCCGTCCTTCCCGTACGGCACCGGGTGCAGCGCCGCTCGGGCGAGGGCCCGTTCGCCGGTGATGTAGTCGTGCCGCCTACGCGTCCGAGGCTTCTTCGTCTTCCTCGGGCTCGAAGGTCGAACGGGTTCCGGTCAGCCCCGCGGCCACCCCGCCGGGCTCATCGGGGATCGTGCCGTCCGTGCCGAGCCCCCCGGGCTTCGCGGTCGCTTCGTCCCGGTCTTCGTCGGAGGCGTTGTGAAGATTGCGTTCCTCGGTCATGGCATTCCCTTTCGTCGTGTGCGGCCTGGGGGCGGTCAGGTGCGGGCGGCGTCGGCGTCCGTTCCGGGCTCCTCGCCCGGGGCCTCCACCCGCTCCCGTGCGTCACCGTCGACCTGAGTGGGCGCTTGGTCCTGCAAGTAGGCGCGATCGGTATCCGGGTTGCCGCTACCAGCGTCTCCCAGGTCGCCGTTTCCGCCCGCGGAGAGGGATGTCTCGTCGGGACCCGGCGTCTGTCCTGCGGTGTTCGACATGGCGTCTCCTTCGCTCGAATTCGGTATCCGGCGCTCGGCCGTCGGCCGATGGCTGCCACCAGACAAACCGACGGCCCGNNGTAGCCCCTCGCGAGCTCGGCGTCCTGGACCTTTTGACGCTCGGCGTACAACCCTTTCACCCCGACGAGTTCGAGCGCCGTCGGCACCTGGGCAAGTTCTGCCACCGACCCCCCGGCGGCGAGTCCCGGGCAGACGTCGCCCTGCGGCTGAGGTCGCTCGTCCGGGTGCCCCCTCACAAGGCCCGACGATGTCGACGCTCGAGCACGATCAGGCGGCCCACCACTCCCACGGACACCACGGCAGCACCGCCGATCACCGCCGGAAGCGGCAATGTCAGCGCCAGGATGCCGCACCCCGCCCCGCCCAGGAGTTGCAGAACACGGGGGAATCGTCGTGCGTGGCCGCGCTGGCGGAATGCGGCCGCGTTGGCGACGAAGTAGTAGAGAAGGACTCCGAACGAAGAGAACCCGATCGCCCCGCGCAGATCGACCGTGCTGACCGCGATGATCACGACGACCGCTATCGCGATCTCGGCGCGATAGGGAACGCCGTAGCGCGGATGCACGGCGGCGAGCGAGCGGGGCAGGTCGTCCTCGCGCGCCATCGCGAGCGTCGTGCGCCCGATTCCGGCAATGAGGGCGAGGAGCGCGCCGAGCGAAGCCGCGGCCGCCCCGACACGCACAACGGGCTGCGCCCATCCCCAGCCCGCCGCGGCGACGGTGTCGGCGAGGGGGGCGTCGGAGGCGGCCGTCGCCGCTGGGCCGAGGGCGACCAGCACGGTGACGGCGACGGTTGCATAGACCGCGAACGCCAGGGCGAGCGCCATCAGGATGGCCCGAGGAATTGTGCGCGCCGGGTCCCTGACCTCTTCGCCCATCGTGGCGATCCGGGCATACCCCGCGAACGCGAAGAACAGCAGGCCGGCGGACTGCAGGACGCCGTAGGGGCCGCCCGCCCAGAGGTNNGCGACGGCGGCGACCGCCACCGGTCGCTCCCACCCCGGCGGGGCGGCGTAGGCGGCGAAGGTGATGGCCATCGCGGCGCAGCTCGCCAGCTTTCCGATGAGGAACGACCAGCCCGCGACGAACCCCCACCACGGCCCGATCTCGGCTCGGCCGTAGGCATAGGTCCCGCCCGACGTGTGGTGAACGGCAGCGAGTTGAGCGGATGCGGCGGCGTTGCAGTAGGCGATGAACCCAGCGAGGGTGAGCCCGATCAGCAAGCCGGTTCCGGCGGCCGCGGCCGCGGGTCCGACCGCGGCGAAGACACCGGCGCCGATCATCGACCCGAGACCTATGAAGACGGCATCGCCCAAGCCGAGTCGGCGCCGGAGCGTGTGGGGTGAGGTCACAGCGCAGACTTTAGTGGTTACGGGTTTCCGCGACGCCCCGTCGGTGTTGTCTGCGTCGGAT
Source organism: Microbacterium sp. (assembly GCA_003476465.1). GTDB lineage: Bacteria > Actinomycetota > Actinomycetes > Actinomycetales > Microbacteriaceae > Microbacterium. Next base: position 5,647 of record DMUE01000059.1, read on the forward strand.
CAGCCCCGCGAAGCGCCCGAGCGCGGACGTCCGCGCGATCCCCCGCGACGGCTGCCGCCTGCGGGGCGAGCCGCGTCGCTGTGGGCGCTGTCAGCCCGCGGCGTGCGGTTGCCGCCGCCGTGGCCGGCAGCAGAGCCGCGACCCGAGGTTCCCCGAGGGCGCTGCGGGGCGTGCGTGCCGGCGACGATCGGCGCGGGCTTGACGTGGGCGGCGACTTCGCCGACGAGCGTGAGGACGGGGGCGTCGTCCGCGCGCACCTTTTCCAGCGGTGCTGTGATGTTGGCTTTGCGCAGCAGGTCGGCGACGTCGCGACGCTGGGCTTCGAGCGTGACCGTCACGACGGTGCCTTCGGCGCCCGCGCGAGCCGTGCGGCCCGATCGGTGCAGGTACGCCTTGTGCTCGACGGGCGGGTCGACGTGCACGACGAGTTCGACGTCGTCCACGTGAACTCCGCGAGCCGCCACGTCCGTGGCGACGAGCACGCGCACGCCGCCCTTGTCGACATCGGCGCCGAACGCGGCGAGGTTGCGCTCACGCGCACCCTGCGCCAAGTTGCCGTGCAAGTCGACGGCCGGGATGCCTGCGGCGGTCAGCTGCTTCGCGAGCTTCTTCGCCTGGTGCTTTGTGCGGGTGAAGAGGATGCGTCGGCCGGTGCCGGATGCGAGACGCTGCACCAGTGCGGTCTTCTCGTCGGTGCCGTCGACGACGAAGACGCGGTGGGTCATCTCGCCCTGGGGAACGCTCGCGTCGTCGACCTCGTGACGGACCTCGTCGCGAAGGAATCTGCGCACGAGGGCGTCGACACCACGGTCGAGCGTGGCACTGAACAGCATCCGCTGTCCGCCCTGAGGTGTCGCCGCGAGGATGCGGGTGACACCGGGCAGGAACCCGAGGTCGGCCATGTGGTCGGCCTCGTCGAGAACGGTGATCTCGACCCGATCGAGACGCACGACGCCCTGCTTCATCAGGTCTTCGAGGCGGCCGGGGCAGGCGACGACGATGTCGACGCCGTTGCGGAAGGCCTGTTCCTGCGGCCGCTGGCTGACGCCACCGAAGACGGTCGTGACGCGCAGGCCGACGGCCTCGGCGAGGGGGATGAGGGTAGCTGCGATCTGGGTCGCGAGTTCCCGCGTCGGGGCGAGGACGAGGCCGCGGGGCTGACCCGGACTGCGGCGAGCGGCGGACACGCCGCTCAGGCCTGCGACGAGCGGTAGGGCGAACGCGATGGTCTTGCCACTGCCGGTGCGGCCGCGGCCGAGCACGTCGCGACCCGCGAGCGAGTCGGGGAGAGTGTCCCGCTGGATGGCGAAGGCCTCGGTCTTGCCGGAGACTTCGAGGACGGAAGCGAGCGGCGCGGGCACGCCGAGCTCGAGGAAAGTAGACATGGTTGTGCTTTCGGGTGACGTACGCACCGAAACATGAGGCCGGAAGGCCGGAGAGAGGCGCGAAGGGGGCGACGGCGCAGGATTGCGCATCGGTTCGCCGTTCGTGTAGAGCCACGGCCGCGATGAGGACCGGGAAGCGTCACGACGACGCAGGCGAAAACCGCCTCGGCAACCCTAACACGCGCCGACAATCTCCACCACGTGCGAGCAACCTGAACATCCCCTCAGCATTCTCGTATTGGAATGCCCGGGTGNNGAGTAGGTGAAGCATCTCTACCATTGCTCCCCCCGCAGCCCAGCTCGGGCCCGTACGTCAGACGTACGCGAAGTCCGACACCTACCCCCACCTCACGCGTGCGTACACCGAGGTGTCCCAGGTGGTTCGCGAAACCGGGCTGCTGGCGCGTGCGCCGAAGTTCTACCTCGCCGTCGGTTCGGCGCTGTTCGTCGCGTTCGCCGGATGCGCGGCCGCATTCGTTCTGCTGGGTGACAGCTGGTTCCAGCTGATCGTCGCCGCAGCGCTCGGCATCATCCTCACGCAGGTGGCGTTCCTCTCCCACGAGGCCGCGCACAAGGCGATCTTCACGTCCGGCAAGGCGAACGACCGCCTCGCCAAGATCCTCGGCAACGGGATCGTCGGCATGAGCTACTCCTGGTGGGGCTCGAAGCACACCCGCCACCACGCCAACCCCAACCGCGTCAGCCGCGACCCCGACATCGAGATCGACACGATCTCGTTCGTCGAAGAGGACGCGGCCAAGGCATCCGGTCTGCTCGGCTTCATCACGCGCCGCCAGGGCTACCTGTTCTTCCCGCTCCTCACGTTCGAGGGCATCAACCTCCATTTCCTGAGCATCAAGCACCTCGTCACGACGCCGGGTGTCAAGGGCCGTTGGTACGAGCTGGCGCTCATCACGCTGCGGTTCGCCATCCTGTTCACCCTCGTGTTCTGGATGCTCCCGCTCGGCATGGCCTGTGCGTTCCTGGGTGTTCAGCTCGCCGTCTTCGGTGTCTACATGGGCGCGGCGTTCGCCCCGAACCACAAGGGCATGCCGATCATCGACCGCGACGCGAAGCTCGACTTCTTCACCAAGCAGGTGCGAACCTCCCGCAATGTATCCGGCGGCTGGTGGGCGACGTGGCTCATGGGAGGCCTGAACTACCAGGTCGAGCACCACCTCTTCCCGAGCATGGCGCGCCCGCATCTGGCCAAGACGCGTCAGATCGTGCGCGATCATTGCGAGACGCTCGACGTGCCCTATACCGAGACCACGCTGCTGCGCTCGTACGGCATCGTCATCGCGTACCTCAACCGTGTCGGGCTCGCCGCGCGTGACCCGTTCGACTGCTACATCGTCGAGCGGTTCCGCAAGGTCTGACCCTTCTCCACCGATGGGACCGAGGATTCTCTTCGGCGCCGAGATCGTCTCGGAAGGTCTGTACATCGCTTCCGCCGCGGTCCGGCTGTCGCTGAAGAACCGGATCCTGATGGACACGATCGGGGGCGGGGCGGGGTACGACGTCGACAAGTTCCTGCCCGACGCCCGCGCCGCGCTGCTCGCTCTGGCCGACGAGGCCGATGCCGCGGCCGAGCGGATCAAGAAGGAACGTAGGGAGGCCTGGCATCGCTTCAGCGATCCCGACAGTACGCATGACTACGGCAGCCGCGATGTCGGCAACCTGCGGCGCCGGCGTCGGCAATCGCAACGGGTCGCAAAAGGGCTCCGCGTCCGTGCCGAGAATGA
>DMUE01000062.1 GCA_003476465.1 Microbacterium sp.
TTTTTTCAAGCAGAAGACGGCATACGAGATTGCCTCTTGTCTCGTGGGCTCGGAGATGTGTATAAGAGACAGGATCACGGCGGTCACCGCGACGCCCGCGATCGCGGCCGGGACGATCGCGAGACCGAGCGATGCGGAGACAGCGAGCACGAGGCATCCGGCCCCCGCGGCGACCGCATACAGCGAACCGACGTGCATGAGGGAGACCGGCAGCCCCATGATCACGTCGCGCAGGATCGATCCGCCCACGGCCGCAACGGCACCGACGAACACCGCCGGCACGATCGGCAGCCCCACCGCAAGCGCCTTACTCGTGCCGAACGCCCCGAACAGGCCGATCACGACCGCGTCGAGACCGACGATTACCCCGTTGACACGTCGGAACACCCCCGCGAGAAGCATCCCGACGAGGGCCGCGGCCACTGCGGTGAGCAGGTACCAGTTGCTCTGCAGGGTCGAGGGCGGGAGTCCGAGCAGCAGGTCGCGGATGAGTCCTCCGCCCATGCCGATCACGATGCCGATGATCGCGACGCCGAGAAGGTCGAGGCGCCGCTGGCCCCGGAACCCGGAGGCGAACAACGCGCCCTGGATGCCGCCCAGCGCGACGGCGGTGAGGTCGGCCCACAGCGGGATGACGAAAAGGGGTTGCACTCGTCCATTCTCGTCGCCGCTGCGCGCTTGGAACAGCGCCGGCGGGCGAGCCGCGCGGCCGGTGTCGGCGCGCCGCCGGATAATGGACCGGTGCCCACCTACCGCGACGAGGTCGTGATCCTGCGCACCCACAAGTTGGGCGAAGCGGACCGGATCGTGACGATGCTCAGCCGCAGGCACGGCAAGGTGCGTGCCGTTGCGAAGGGTGTGCGGCGTACATCGTCGCGCTTCGGGGCGCGTCTCGAACCATTCATGGTCGCCGACGTACAGCTCTATGCCGGTCGCAACCTCGATATCGTGCAGCAGGCCGAGAGCCTCGGCTCGTACGGCGCCGACATCGTGGCGCACTACGACCGTTTCACCGCCGCCAACGCCATGGTCGAGACTGCAGACCGATTGAACGAGTCGGAAGCCACGCCGCAGCAATACTTGCTCCTGGTCGGCGGGCTCCGGGCTCTCGCGAAGGGCGAGCACGGTTCGCGCAGCGTCCTTGACTCGTATCTGCTGCGCGTTATGGCGCTTTCCGGCTGGGCGCCGAGCCTGACGGCGTGTGCTCGGTGCAGTGCCGCCGGACCGCATGAGTACTTCGTCGCACAGCTGGGTGGCATCGTCTGCAGCCACTGTGCGCCCCCGGGCAGCGCGCGCATCGGCGCCGGAGCCGTCCGGCAGCTGAGCGCACTCATGGCGGGGGAGTGGGATGTCGTGGCCGCGGCACCCCCGCGTGCCCTGGCCGCGGCATCCGGCGTCGTCGCCGCCTACACGCAGTGGCACCTCGAGCGGGGTATCCGCTCGCTTTCGCACCTCGAAGGACTTCGATGAGCCCGAAGCACGACACGCAGAAGGACGCCCTCCCGTATCGCCCCCTCGACTGGACGGGTGTGTACCCACCGCGGTTCCCCGCGGGGTCCGTTCCCGAGCACGTGGCCGTGGTGATGGACGGCAACGGCCGGTGGGCCAACCGCCGCGGTCTGTCTCGTGTCGAGGGGCACAAGGCCGGCGAAGCGGCCCTGCTCGATGTCGTCGCGGGTGCGATCCAGGCGGGTGTGAAGCACCTGTCCGTCTACGCGTTCTCGACGGAGAACTGGCGGCGGTCCCCGGACGAGGTCCGCTTCCTCATGGGCTTCAACCGCGATGTCCTGCATCGCCGCCGCGATCAGCTCAACGAATGGGGTGTGCGCATCCGCTGGTCGGGCCGCAAGCCGCGACTCTGGGCCTCGGTGATCACAGAGCTGCAGTACGCCGAGCACCTGACCGTCGACAACGATGTGCTGACGTTGACGATGTGCGTCAACTACGGCGGGCGCGTCGAACTCGTCGACGCCATGCGCGGTATCGCGGAAGACGTGGCCGCGGGCCGCATCCGGCCCTCCGCCGTCACCGAGAAGCTGGTCCGTCGGCACCTCTACGTGCCCGATATGCCCGACGTCGACCTGTTCATCCGCTCAAGCGGTGAGCAGCGCACGTCCAACTTCTTGCTGTGGGAGTCGGCGTACGCCGAGTTCGTCTTCCTCGACACGCTGTGGCCCGACTTTTCGCGCATCGACCTGTGGCAGGGGATCGAGTTGTACCTCGACCGCGACCGCCGCTTCGGAGGCGCCCTCGACACTCCCGGCACCCCGGGCGCCGAATAGACCGATATGCGGAGGCGGGAATACTCGCAGGGCGGGGCGACGTTGAGGGCGATATGACTGAGGCCATCAAAATCGACGTATGGAGCGACATCGCCTGCCCCTGGTGCTACATCGGCAAGCGGAATCTCGAGAAGGGACTGGCCGAGGCATCCGTCGATGCCGACGCCCCGCGGGTCGAGGTGACCTACCACTCGTTCGAGCTCTCGCCCGACACGCCCGTGGACTTCGAGGGTGATGAGGTGTCGTACCTCGCCGATCACAAGGGTATTGCCCGCGACCAGGCGCGGCAGATGATCGATCGTGTGACGGAGGCCGCGGCGGCCGCGGGTCTGACCTATCGCTACGACCTGCTCAAGCACACCAACACCGTCAAGGCGCACGAGTTGCTGCACCACGCCAAGCAGAACGGGCTCCAGCTGGAGATGGAGGAGCGTCTGATGGCGGGCTATTTCACCGAAGGCAGGCACGTCGGTCGCCTCGACGACCTGGTCGCCCTGGCGGAGGAGGCCGGGCTCAACCCGGTCGAGACGCGCGAGGTCCTCGAGACGGAGCATTACCTGCCCGCCGTACGGGCAGACCAGCAGCAGGCGCAGAGCTATGGCATCTCCGGCGTGCCCTTCTTCGTCATCGACGGCACGTACGGCGTCAGCGGCGCGCAGCCGCCGGAGGCGTTCGCGCAGATCACGCGCCAGGTGTGGGCGGAGCGGAACGCGCCCGATGCCGCA
>DMUE01000238.1 GCA_003476465.1 Microbacterium sp.
GGCAGTCGCCGCGTCGCCGCGGAGCGCTCCACCAGTGTCATGACGGATTCCCGCACCTCTTCCGCCGTTTTCACGGGCAGGCCTTCCGCCCGCACGACCGACGTCGGCAGGGCGTGCACGGCGGCCAGAGCGATTCCCACCGACGTGGCGGCTCCTGCGCCGGCAGGCAGGTCGGCCGCTTCCACCCGGTATCCCGGCACCATGTCGGTCAGCAGCGCACGGCCCTCAGCGATCGCCACCTCGCCGAGGGGTCGAGGCGCGGCGAAGGGAAGCAGGGCACGCACCCCCGGGGTGAGGGCACGGAGCGCGAGGGCCTCCGCCGCGAGATCGCTCGCTGCGCCGGCATCCACGGGGGACCGGACGACGACGAGCGATCCGTCTTCGAGGCCCACGACGGCGCTGTCGTAGCGACCGCCCTCGCCCGTGGACAAGGCGGCCGTCGAGACGATCGACGCCTCGGGCAGGGCTGCGCTCACCGACGCCGCTAAAGTGAGAGGGGAGCCAGTCATGCCCCCAGGGTAGGTCTGCCATCCCACGCACTCCCCGCGCCACGCCCGCGAAAGAGGTCTTCTATGCCGATCCCGGGCCGACCCCGCGTGATAACGCCGCCGGTCGCGCCGACGGATCGATCCGCTCGCGACCGCGATCTTCCGGATGCCATCGCCGTGTTGGTGAGCGAGCCCGGAGCGCGCATACTGTGGCTGCGCGGCGGGCGGGCACCTCTCGAACACGATGGTTCGCTCCTACTCGTGGACGCGACCTCGGTCCCCGGCGACGTGCTCGTCGCTTTCCTCGGTCGCCGGGACGACCGGCCGGTGCTGCTCGCCCTGGCGGATCCGCCGGTCGTGGACGAAGACACGAGCGGCGTCGCCGCCGCACCGGTCGAGCCACCGGGCGGGTGGGCGGAGCTGCGCGAGGTCGGCGGAGCGCTCGACGACCCGGATGCCGCACTTTTCGTCGAGGCGCTGGCGCTCGCCCGATGGATCCGCGACGCGGCCTTCTGCCCAGCCTGCGGTGCGCGCACCGAGCTTCGGCAGGCCGGTTGGTCACGGCGCTGCCCCGCCTGCGGCCGTGAGCACTTCCCCCGCACCGATCCGGCCGCGATCGTCGCCATCACCGACGGCAGGCGATTGCTGCTCGGCTCCAACGCCGCCTGGCCCGAGGGCCGATACTCCTGCTTCGCCGGATTCATCGAAGCGGGCGAGTCCGCCGAGGATGCGCTCGTCCGCGAGATCGAGGAGGAGGCCGGTGTGCGCATCGACGCGCTGGAATACGTCGGCTCGCAGGCCTGGCCCTATCCGCGTTCCCTCATGCTGGGATATCTGGCCTCGACCTCGAACTCGCGGGCCGCGCGCCCCGACGGAGAAGAGATCATCGACGTCCGTTGGTTCGAGCCCCACGAGATCGCCGAAGCTCTCGCCGGGCGGGGCGGGGTCACGCTGCCCGGTTCATCCTCGATCTCGCGAAGCCTGATCGAGCGTTGGCTGGAGCAGGTGACCGCGGCGTGATCCGCCGCACGGCGGCGGGCTGAGTGAATGGTGGAGAATGGCGGTGTGATGGCGGACGCCGGTGAGGCGACCCACGCGAGGGGCGGACCAGACCGCGCCCTCATCGGTCTCGACGAGCGTCAGCGCGACGCAGTGCTCGCGGTGCGCGGACCGGTGTGCGTTCTCGCGGGAGCCGGTTCGGGAAAGACTCGCGTGATAACGCACCGCATCGCCTACGGCGTCGACAGCGGGATGTACTCGCCGTCGCGGGTCATGGCGGTGACGTTCACGACGCGTGCGGCCGGCGAGATGCGCGGTCGGTTGCGGGCGCTGGGGATCGAAGGTGTTTCGGCGCGCACGTTCCACGCGGCGGCCCTGGCGCAGCTGAACTATTTCTGGCCGATCGTCACGGGCGGCGAGCCCGCCCCGCCTGTCCTTGCGAACAAGGTGCGCGTCCTGTCGGACGCCGCACACCGCTTGCGGCTGAACCTGGATGCCGCGACGCTGCGCGACCTGGCGTCCGAAATCGAGTGGCGCAAGGTCACGCTTCGGACANNGGGTACGAGAAGCTCAAGGACGAGCGCCGCCAACTCGATTTCGAAGACATCCTTCTCGCGTGCGCGGGAATGATCGAGTCCGAGCCGCGAGTTGCTCGTGCGGTTCGGGAGCAGTACCGGCATTTCACCGTGGACGAGTATCAGGATGTCTCGCCCCTTCAGGAGCGCCTGCTGGAGCTATGGCTCGGTGATCGTCCGGACCTGTGCGTCGTCGGGGATGCCAGTCAGACCGTCTATTCTTTCGCCGGCGCGGATCCGCGCTTCCTCCTCGACTTCGAACGCCGCCACCCGGGCGCACTGATGGTGCGGCTGGAGCGCAACTATCGTTCGGCGCCCGCCGTCCTGGCCACGGCCAATGCGCTGATGCGGGGCCGACCGGGCGCGCTGCAGCTGGTCGCGGCGGGCTCGGGGCCCGGCGATGGAGCATCGGATGCCCCGGCAGCCGCGCAGGGCCCGGCGATGGCAGCCGCGCAGGACGCCGCAGCGTCGGGCGCGCAGGGCTCTGCCGCTATGCATCCTGATGACGACGCGGAGGCCGCAGGTGTTGCGCGAGACATCCGCCGCATGCTCGACGCGGGGGACACCCCGGACGCCTTCGCCGTGCTCTATCGTGCCCACTCGCAGTCGGCCGGGCTGCAGAACGCACTCGCCGCCCAGGACATCGCCGCGACCGTTCTGGGGGGCAAGCGCTTCTTCGACCTTCCCGAGGTTCGCGAGGCCGTCATGATGCTGCGGGGCGAGTCCGTTGCCGGGGGCGACGGTGAACTGGTACACCTCGTGCGCGACGTGCTCCGCTCGCGCGGGTACACCGACACGCCCCCGCCGGCAGGCGGCGCCCTCCGGGACGCTTGGGAGGCGCGGGCCACCCTGCTCCGCCTCGCCGAGGACGCCCCCCCCGGCACGACGCTGCGCGCCTTCACCGATGACCTGCAGGCGCGCGCTCGCGACCAGCACGATCCGAGCCTGCGGACGGTCACGCTGGCGACGATTCATGCGGCCAAGGGCCTGGAGTGGGACCACGTCCATGTCGTCGGGCTGTCGGAGGGGTTGCTGCCGATCGCTTACGCCCGCGGCCTGGAGCACGTCGACGAGGAGCGCCGGCTGCTCTACGTGGCGATTACGCGGGCAAGGCGGTCGGTCTCGCTGTCATGGTCTGCTGGGAACGGGAGAGCGGAGCGAGAGCCCTCGCGTTTCCTTCAGGAGCTCGGCATCCGCACATATCGTGCTGCCGGTGCACCTGCTGCCGGCGTTCGCCGCCCGCAGTGAGCGTCACCGACACCCCCTCTGCCGCCCGCGGATCACCGAGCAGTCGCAGGACCGCAGCCGCGCTCTCGTGGGCGAGTTCGGTCGGCACAGTCGGCGGTCCTGCGGCGAGAAGCTGCAGGGCCAGCACGGGCCAGGCGCCGTCAGCATCCCGCCGCTCCAGGTACAGACAGGTGGCGCAGGCGGTTGTGCCGGGAACGATCAGCGGGCCGATGACGACGCCCGCCCCGCCGACGACGATCGGCAGGTGAGCGCGGTCGGCGCGCAGGTGCGGGGCCGCTCGGCGCGGGTCCAGGACGTGCCGGGCGAGGAGAACGACGATGTCGGCCCCCGACGCCTCCGGCCATGGGCGGTCGTGTTCGCCGGGGTCGGCCTCCTCGGTGACGACGAGCCGGTAGGCGGCGGATTCGAGCCCCATACGCACGGCCACGGCGAGGGGGTCCTGCGCCCCTCCGCGCGGGATTTCGAGGACGATGCCGCCGGGGGTGTCCGGCCGATCGAGGTCGATGCGGCGCAGGGAATCGCCCAGCCGGGCGA
>DMUE01000115.1 GCA_003476465.1 Microbacterium sp.
ACGGGGATGTCGGCGACGAAGGCGCCGATTCCTCGGCGATACGCGGCGAAGCGGTACGGTGCCCGATAGGCGTCCTTGATCTCGGGACCGAGCGGCGGATGCGCGAGCGCGAGAGTCGTCTCGAGAAACGCGGGCGTGGCCACCGTCGACGCGGCAAGCATCCCGCGGGCGCCTGCGAGGCGGAGAGGCGCCGGGATCCGCACGTTCTCGGGATGGTGCACGGCCGTGTTGAGGGCGATGACTCCGGCGAGGAGCTCCGGGTGATCGATCGCCCATCCGAGCGAGATGACCCCGCCCCAGTCGTGCCCGAGCGTGACGATCGGGCCGTCGAGCGCGAGAGCCTCGGTGAAGTCGGCGAGATCTTTTACGCGCTGCGCCAACGGCCGCGCCGTGCCGGTGCGCGCCGAGAATCCCATATCGAGCTGGTCGACGGCGATCACGCGCCAGGCCGGGTCTCCGGCCTCCGCGGCACGGAGCGATTCCGACACCAGGCGACGCCAGAGGTACGACCAGGTCGGGTTGCCGTGCACGGCCAGGATCGTGCCGACCGGTTCCACCCCGATCCGCTCGAGTTCGCCCGCCGTGTCGAGGTAATGCCACTCGCGCAGCGCATCCGAGTCTCGTTCGGGAACGAGGGTGGTGCGGCTGCAGCGGACATCGAGACCCGGCAGGCCCGCAAGCATCCGCTTCCGGGCGTCGTTCACCAGGCGACTTCCATCATGGCCGTGTTGAGGCCCGAACCGACGCCCATGAGCAGCACCCGGTCGCCCTTGCGCAGGCTCGCCTGCTCCTCGACCAGCGTTATGGGGACCGAGGCGGGACCGATGTTGCCGTAGTGCGGGAACGTCGTCGGCACCCGGGAGCGGTCCAGGCCCACGGCCTTCACGATCGCGTCGGTGTGGATCGACGACACCTGGTGGGTGATGTAGCGGTTCATGGATTTCCAGTCCCACTCGGTCGCCGCGTCCTTCCAGGCCGAGACGACCAGGTCGAGCCCGCCCTTCAGCAGCGCCTTGGCATCCGTGAACATGCCGTCGACACTGCCGACGCACAGACGATGGAACTCGGTCGCGGCGCGCGTGACGCCCCCCTGGATGCGGTGGCCTTCGGGATGCTCGTCGGCGCGGCCGAGAACGGCAGCCGCGGATCCCGAACCGAGCGTCAGGGAGGCGAACTCGCTCATGAAGCCGTCACGGTCGCTGTCGTCCTGGAGGAGACGCTCGATCGTGTTGACCTGGATCTCGTCCGCGTCCTCGCCGGCGACGACGAGCGCGTACTTGATCTGTCCGGAGTCGATCATCGTGGCAGCCAGCGACATGCCGTTGATGAAGCCGAGGCACGCGTTGGCGATGTCGAAGTTGACCGCCGAACTCGGCAGGTCCAGACCGTGATGCAGGGCGACGGCAACGGATGGCTCGAGGTTCGTCCGCGTCACCGAGGTGTTGATCAACAGACCGATCTCGGAGGGCTGCACGCCGGCCTCGGCGAGGGCGCGCTTGCCGGCAGAGATCGTGGCGGCATCGGCGGTCTCGGTGGCCCCCCAGTTGCGGCGCTCCAGGACTCCGGCGACGCGTTTGAGCAGCCCGCTGCGTAGCTTGAGACGTTTGAGCGACGGCGCGAGGCGCTCTTCAATGGCGTCCGAGGTGGTCACGCGATCAGGGAGAACGCTTGCGACGGACAGCAAAGCTACGTTGCCGAACCGTGCGGTGGCATTGCCGGGCACTGAGGTCTCCTTCAGGAGGTCGATACATTCCTCCTCCTACGGTTTACCGCACTCTGTCTGTGTGTTCGCGGTGGGTTGCGCTTTCGTCCCGATGGTGAATGGGATCCGGGATAGCGTCCGTACGCCGTAGGCACTTTTCTTCCGCGGGCTTCACCGTGTCTCGGGGGGCATCTCGGAAGGCGGGACCTCGCGCACAGGATCGGCTAGCGCGGTCCTCCCGGCCGACGTCGGAGTGCGGTGCGCAGGTTGCGCAGCAGCAGCAGCAGACCCCCGAGGCCCACCGCGCTGCCCAGGAGCGCGAACGCCGGCACGTCTCCGGTGAGCATCGGGCCGCCGTCGTCAACGCTCAGCATGATGCCCGAGACCACGAGGGCGACGCCGATCAGGGTGGTGATGAGCCGGCCGAGCAGCTCGTCTATCCAGCTGCGCTCATCAGCACTCTCGAACGACCGCACCCGAACCGACACGGTTCCTTCGTCCAAGGACTGCGTGAAGTTCTCGAGTCGACGCGGTAAGCGGCGGGACTGCTCGATCAGAAGCGACGACCAGGTCTGCGCCGAGAGCAGAGCCTTGGTCGGCGAGATCAGCGACGTCGCCAGATGCGGGGCGATGTGCAGTGCCCGCTCGATCATGTCGTAGTCGGGCACCAGCTTTCGCAGTGTGCCCTCCAGGGACGCGAGCGTGCGGAACACGAGCAGGAGCGAGGGCGGCAGCGCGAGTTTGTTCCGCCGCAGCACGTCCAGAAGAAGCCGGAAGACGTTCTCGTCTAGGCGCGAGTTGTGCACGCGGGCGAGGATGACGCCGACGTCGCGCTGCAACGCAACGGCATCGAAATCGTTCGAGGGCTTCCCGCACATCAGCAGAACGACGTCTGTCACGGCGATGTCGTCCTCGTTCGCCATCCCGATCAGGAACGGCAGAAGCAGTCGCCGCATGCTGGCCTCGACGATGCCCACAGAACCGAAGTCGATGAGGGTGATGGCGGCGGTGTCGTCGGAGCCGGATGAGACGCGTCCGTCGTCGAGGACGATGTTTCCGGGGTGGAGGTCGGCGTGGAAGATGCCACGCACGACGATGTGATCGATCACCGCGTCGAGCAGGCCGTCCGCGATCTCGAGGGCCTGCTCGGGTGGCAGCGCGTCGGGGCGGAGCCGGCTGAACGGTGTGCCGTGCACGCGTTCCTGCACGATCATCCGGGAGGTGGAATAGCCGCGGTACATGTGCGGAATCCGCAGAATCGAATCGCGTGAGCCCTCGATCGCCCCGCGCAGCATCTCACCGCTCGCGACCTCGCTGCGGTAGTCGAGCTCTTCGCGCAGGGCCCGGGCGAACTCGGTCATCAGGGCGTGAGCACCGTAGTCCCTGGCCCAGTCGGTGCGCGCTTCCAGGTCGGACGCGAGACGGTCCAGGATGTCCAGGTCGGTGGTGACCTGGGTGCGCGCCTTCGGTCGCTGGATCTTGACGACGACGTCCTCGCCGCTCAGGAGCGTCGCGGAGTGGACCTGAGCGACGGATGCCGCGGCGAGAGGAGTGGGGTCGATCTCGGCGAAAACCTCGCCGATCGGCCGCCCCAGCTGTTCCGTTATCGCTGCCTCCGCCTCCGACCACGGAATCGGTGACGAGTCCATCTGCAGGGTCGACAGGGCATCGATGAACGCCGGCGGCAGGATGTCCTCCCGCGACGCGAGCACCTGGCCGAGTTTGACGAACGTCACGCCCGCCTCGTTCATCGCCGACACCAGGGCGGTGGGCAGCTCGCCCTCGCCGTGCCGACGGTGCTCGTAGAACGTCAGGCCGTGCCGTGAGCCGATCGCCAGGATCTGCGCATACCGACGCGCGCGATCACGGCGGCGGATGGCTTCTCGCACAACGGTGACGGGGTTGCGCCGGCCGCGCGATGGCCAGAGGAACTCCAGCATGAGCACCGCGATCACCACCGCCGCGAACATCCATCCGGCCGTCAAGGCGAGGAACGCGATCGACACGGCATCCGGCTCCTCGAACCGGCCGTCGCCGTACACATCCGCTTGTTCGAGCGACCAGAGCGCGAGAGGCGATGCGAGCAGGAAGATCGCAACCGCCGTGAGGAATGCGCGCAGCCAGCCGACCTCCGCGTCGAGCAGACGGCGGACGATCCACGCCGCGATCAGCGAAAACGCGACGACGACGACGGCGAAGAGGATCCAGCTCGGCATGTGCCGATTCTGTCACCCGACCTTCGAGGAGCCCGGGAGACCGGCCGGGGGTTCCGCTCGCGATGGGCGTCGGAATCGCGAGAGGGACCGCTCGTTGCGGTCCCTCTCGGTCGGTCTGATCGCGCAGCGCTCAGGCGCCGACGTCTCCGCGCCAAGCGCCCGTCTCGGAGCCGCGCGACTCGATGAACTTCTTGAAGTTCTCGAGATCCTTCTTCACAGCGTGCTTGCCCACACCGATCAGCGAGCCGGCCTTCTCGAGCATGCCCTCGGGCTCCCAGTCGATCTGCGCGGTCACACGAGTCTCGGTTTCGCTCAGCTTGTGGAACGTCACCGCACCGGCATGATGGGTGTCGCCGCCCGTGCTCTTCCAGGCGACACGCTCGTCGGGGTGCTGCTCGGTGATCTCCGCGTCGAATTCGCGCTCAGCACCGCCGACCTTGACCTTCCAGCGGGTGTGGGTGTCATCCTTCTGCGTGATCGACTCGACCTCGTCGAGGAAGTGCGGGAAGGACTCGAACTGCGTCCACTGGTTGTACGCGGTGCCGACGGGGACGTCGACGTCGATGGTTTCGATGATCTGGCTCATGCTCATACTCCTTCTCGATGGTTGCGGGGCCCGCGGACGGATCGCTCCCGGTGGGTGATCGCGCAATGGGCGTAGATGGGATCGTGCAGTCGCTCAGAACCGCCCGGGTAGATTGAGATCGTCCGGATCGACGTCGACATCGCCGACATCGTCTGGTCCCCCGGTGCCCGGGACGACGCGGACATCATCCGTGTCGATGTCGTCATCGAGCGATTCCGGCAGAGGGTCCTCCTGCTTGCGTTCGGTTTCGGTCTCGCTCGCCGGGCTATAGGTGCGGTCTTTGCGCACCGCCTCGCCCCCCGAAAGACCGGAGGACGGGGGAGGGGGCGGGCCCTCGTCGTTCTCACCCGCCGCGAAACGGGTTCTGTCATCGGCATTCACCGCCTCACCCGCCGGACGGGTTGTCAACGGGCAGACTGTGACCGTCCCGGGTGTCGGGCTGCGAACCGCCCGAAGCGGTGCCCGCCGTCTGCGCGGCGTCCTGATCCCCTGCGCGCTGGTCCGTCGTGCCCTGGATGTTGTGCGTATCGCCGGTGTGTGCGCTCATGGCGTTCCTCCTCCAATCGATCGCACCGCCCGTGAGGACGGATTGCTGCCACCCTAGGCGGACCTTCAAACGGATGTCGGGGGGCTTGACAAGGGCTGACCGGTCAGGCAGCTCCGAACCGACCGTCTGCCATTGCCGGTCCTCTTTCGGCTGCCGGGACCTCCTCCTCGTCGTCATCCGCGCCCGCGGCGCACGGAACGAGCCATCCCGCGGAAAACGAAGGCGATGCCCGCGAGTGCCAGCGGGACATGGTGCGTGACGAGTTCGTGGGGGCTCAGGTATCCGGCCTGGATGTGTTCGAACAGTCGCGGCCACTGCCGATTCACCGGTGCCTGATTCGTGCGGATCGTCAGTCCTTTGTTCACGGCGTCGCCGAGAGCTGGAGATGGGACCGTAGACGCCCATCACCGAAATCGTGCCCCCCTTGCGGGCGGCGTCGATCGCCCAGTTCAGCGCGATGGGCGACCCGCCCTGCAGCTTGAGCTTGGCGGCGGTGATGTGCTGGAGGGCCGCGCCATCGGCCTCGGCTCCGACCGCGTCGATCACGACATCGGCGCCCAGGTAGTCCGTCATCTTCTTCAGGTGCAGCACGATGTCGTGGTGCTCCGAGATGTTCACCGTCTCGGCGAAAGCGAACGTGCGGGCTTTCTGTGATGCCGCTACATGGCTGGGGCTCAGGAGCCTGACAGGTTCTCACGCGCGTCGTTCACGCTTCCCGAGACGCGGTCTGCGCTCTGCGTCGCGTCGTCTCGCACGTGCTCGGCGGCTTCGGATGCCGACTCCCTGACGCTCGAGGCGGCCTGCTCGGCGGGCTCCTTGAGGTTCGCGCCCATCTCCCGCGCGGCCTCCTTCGCCTCGTCGACCAGCGGCTGGGCCTTTTCGCGCGCGGTCTGCGCCCCCTTCCTCTCTGCCGATGAGGCAGGCAGGAGGGATGCGGCGAGCAGGCCGACCCCGAAGGCGATCAGGCCGACAGCGAGCGGGTTGCCCTCGGCCCTCGCCTTCACGTTCTCCGCGCCGTGTCTGAGGTCATGAGCGGCCGAACCGCCCGCCGAGCCGAGGGAGGACCCCGCGTCATCCGCGGCGCCCATCACGCTGTCCCGGACGGATGCGTACGCTCCCCGCAGCTTGCTGGTCTGGCGTTCGACGATCTTCGACGGTGTCACTTTGTCGGCGAGGGCGTCGACGTCGCCGCCGAGCTCCGACCGCGTGTGCTCGATGTTGGCCCTGATTTCCTCGGTGGATTCACTCATCGGTTCTCCTCATTCCTTTTCAATGCATCGGGGATCTTTCCCAGGGACTCGGCCGTTTGCGGTGCCCCCGCGACCTGCTTCATGCGGGCACGACCGACGACGAACAAGATGACCGCCGCCAGGGCCCAGATCGCCGCCACGACGACGGCGGACCAGCCCCCTCCGATCAGGGTGCCGAGCGCCCACCACAGCGCCAGCGACAGGAAGAAGACGGCCATGAGCGCCGCGTATCCGGCGCCGCCGAGCAGGCCGCCGACCTGGCCCGCACGCGTGGCCGACTCCTTCATCTCCGCCCTCGCAAGCGCCAGTTCCTGGCGCATGAGC
>DMUE01000103.1 GCA_003476465.1 Microbacterium sp.
CCGAACGTCACGAGGGTGCGGACATCGAAGTCCGCGTCCTGGGCGAGGGATTCGGCGATCATCGCCCCTTGCGAATGCGCGAACGCATGGATGGGCTCGCCGGGCACGACTCCCGCTTTGCGGAGCGCAGCCCGCACCGCGGCGCTTGACCCAGAAGACATACCGTCATAGAGCGCGATGTTGGAGGTCATGTCGAAAGGGTCGGCGCCGCCGAAGGCTGCGGACTGAGTGCCGGTTATGTAGACCGCCCACTCCCGGTCACCGCTGGGCATCGTGTACCGTTCAAGCCGCACGCGCGCGCCATCGCGCGAGGTGATGCGGGCAGCCGCGGTGGCGAAACCGCTCACCGGCGTGGCCGTGGCCCGGCCCAGGCGTGCCACCGAGACCGCACCGGGAGGGGCGTCCGGAGCCGGGTGAGGGGGAAGCCGCGCCGCCTCGGCGCGGACAGTGGCGGCGCGGCTGGCGCCGATCTGCAGCGCGGCGATCAGGCCGAACCCCAGGGGACCGGCCACGGCGCCGCCGATCATGCCCGCCCCCCACATCGCCTGCCGTCGGAGCGCTGCGCCGGTGTCGCCCGTGGCGCCGACCTCGTACGGGATCGTCTGCGCGAGCATCAGGAAGACCTCTTCGGTCTCCGAGATACCCCACAAGCGCTCCCCGAGGCGTTGTGTGCGGCCCTCGAGCGCAGCCACCGAGGCCGGGTGTGCGCCGTCCTGCCGGGACGACCACAGGGCATGCACCTCGACCAGTTCGTACAGATCGGCGGCACGTTCGAGCGCCCGCGCAAGGGCGTTCGCGTCCTCCGCCAGCCGCCCGATCCGTCGAGCCTCGCGGGAGAGTTCATCGTGCGCGTCGCGGGCGGCTTTCAGGCGCGGGACGGCCGCCACCCGCTCGGCCGCGGAGGCCAAAGGCGCGTCGAGGGCGCGCAGTCGCGCGGCCACAGCGCGCGCGGCGTCCGCCGCGGCCCGCAGGCTGGCCGTGTCTATCGCCGCCGCGCCGCTCGATCGGATATCGAGGTCCTCAGCCATGCCCGCCGTCCCCGAGGATGACCCACACGCGATCCCGAACGGTCCGCAGGTCATCCAGAGCCGCCCCGAGGGAATCGGCGCTCTGGATGCCGCTGCCGCACAGCTGGTCTGCGCGGGAGCGGAAGGCACGCGCGGCGGGGCCCTCCCACGAGACCCTGCTTTCGAGCGCGCTCAGCGCGGCGACGGACACCTGGAGGTCGGCGACGACTTCCCGGACGATCACGATCGCCGAGGTGACGAGATCCGCTATCCATGCGTCGGATGCCCCGTAGACGGGGTCGGGCGGTGGGACGTGGTGGGGCACGGGAGAGGAAGAAGTGACCGGCACGGCTTCACTCTCCCGCGGCGGGCGTGTTCCCCGAGCCGGTGGTGGCGCAATCGCGGGAGGACGCGCCGCACGCACGCTGGGGAGGGGAGATCGGTGACAACGGGGGAGTGCGCGCGCGGACGCGGACCGGCAGAATGGGCGGATGACGCGAAACCCGGACGCCTCTGCGCCCTTCCGCGTCGTGTTCGTCTGCACGGGCAACATCTGCCGCTCGCCGATGGCCGAGGTCGTTTTCCGACAACTGGCGGAAGCCTCCGGCCATGCAGACCACGTCGCGTCGAGCAGCGCCGGAACGGGCGACTGGCACGTCGGTGAGCGCGGCGACGAGCGCACCCTGGCGGCCCTGGGGCGCCGAGGCTACGACGGCAGCAGACATCGCGCGCGCCAGTTCACCGCCGATACGTTCGACGTCAATGACCTCGTCGTCGCTCTGGATCGCAGCCACGAACGGATCCTGCGAGGCTGGGCGCGCACCGAGGAGGACGCGGACAAGGTAGCCCTCCTGCTCGGGTTCCTCCCCAACCCGAGCACGCTCGACGTGCCCGACCCCTACTACGCGGACACGGAGATGTTCGACGACGTGCTCGATATGATCGTGGACGCGACCCACTCGCTCTTCCGTCAGCTCGAACCCGCCCTTCGACCGGGATCGCGCGCCGCCGCCTTCCCCTTCGGAGCATCCTCGTGACGTCCCTGCCCCCTGAGTCCCTCAGTACACAGCCCCTGAGTCCCCTGGACGGCCGGTATCGCGGAGTCGTCGCGCCGCTCGCCGAGTACCTCTCCGAAGCGGGGCTGAACCGCGCTCGCGTCGAGGTCGAGGTCGAGTGGCTTCTCGCCCTCACCGACCGTTCACTGTTCGATACGTCTCCGCTGGCGGACTCCGAGCGGGATGCGCTGCGCAAGCTGTACCGCTCGTTCGGGGCCGACGAGATCGCCTGGCTCGCCGAGCGCGAGGCGGTCACCCGGCACGACGTCAAGGCCGTCGAGTACCTCGTCCGCGATCGTCTGGCGAGCCTCGGCCTCGAGCGCATCGCCGAGCTGACCCACTTCGCCGCGACCAGCGAGGACGTGAATTCGCTGGCGTACGCCCTCACCGTGCAGCGCGCCGTCGAGCGCGTGTGGCTCCCCGCTCTGCGCGCGGTGCGCGAACGGTTGAACGAACTCGCCGACGAGCATCGCACCGCCGCGATGCTCTCGCGCACGCACGGCCAGCCCGCAACGCCGACGACGATGGGCAAGGAGATCGCGGTGTTCGCGGCGCGCCTGGCCCGCGTCGAACGCGCCGTCGTAGCATCCGAGTATCTGGGCAAGTTCTCGGGGGCGACCGGCACCTGGGCCGCGCACCTCGCCGCCGGACCCGACGTGGACTGGCCGCTCGTCACGCGCGAGTTCGTCGAGTCGCTCGGCATCGGGTTCAACCCGCTGACGACCCAGATCGAGTCGCACGACTGGCAGGTCGAACTGTACGATCGCGCCCGTCATGCCGGCGGCATCCTGCACAACCTGGCGACGGATGTCTGGACATACATCTCGCTCGGATACTTCACGCAGATCCCCGTGGCGGGCGCGACGGGCTCGTCGACGATGCCGCACAAGATCAACCCGATCCGGTTCGAGAATGCCGAGGCGAACCTCGAGATCGCGGGCGCGCTGTTCGCCTCACTCTCGCAGACGCTCGTGACGAGCCGCCTGCAGCGCGACCTGACGGACTCATCGACCCAGCGCAACATCGGCGTCGCCTTCGGCCATTCTCTGCTCGCCCTCGACAATCTGCGGCGGGGGCTCGACGAGATCGCACTCGCCCAGGATGTGCTGTCGGCCGATCTCGAGGGCAACTGGGAGGTGCTGGGCGAGGCGATCCAGACCGTCGTCCGCGCCGAGGTCGTCGCCGGTCGCTCGACCATCTCCGACCCGTATGCGCTGCTCAAGGAACTCACCCGGGGCCGCCGCGTCACGGCGGGGGATCTGGCGGGATTCCTGCGGGGTCTGGAGATCGGCGAGGAAGCGCGGACTCGCCTGCTTGCCTTGACGCCCGAGACGTATACAGGGCTGGCCGCCGAGTTCGGCGCCGGCGACTAGCTCAGGAGCGGTTCTGCCCCGGCGTGTCACCCGGTGCGTCACCCGGTGCGTCACCCGGGGTGTCGTCCGGTTCGTCATCGAGCAGCACGGGCCGGTCGATGGGCTTCTGCACCTGCGCGGGATCGACCGCGAGAAGCAGGAGTGAGAGGCCGAGCAGCACGACGATGAAGGTCACACCGGCGATCACCGCGGTCAAAGGCAGGGCGAGCGGGCCGACACCGGCCTGGAAGCCGCCGGTCGACACGAAGGTCACCACTCCCGCGAAGACGGCGCAGGCGAACGCGATGCCAAGCAGCTGCACGGGGCGCAGCAGTTCGCGGCGCATGGGTCGATCTGTCATGCCGTTCCCTCCTCATGCCGCAGCGACGCGTCGCTCGCGACGGGTGCGGTGTCCACCGGCGAGGCGCCGCGCGGCGAGAACCCCGCGATCCCCAAGAACACCGCGATGATCGCTGCATATCCCCCGAAGATGCCGACGGCGATCGTGATGCCGGTCAGGACGTACTCCGCCTGAGGTTGCTCAGCGATGCGGTAGGTCAGTGCGTACTGAGCCGGCACCAGCAGCAGACTGAGGCCGAGCAGCACCGTGAAGACTCCGACGACCAGCGAGTCGCGAGCCTCGGACCGGAGTGCGGGGGCCCGGCGCTCGCGCAGAGCCCAGATCAGCTCCACCAGTCCCGTCACGAGCGCCCACGTGATGACGAGGGCGAAGAAGAACGTCGTCGAGCGCCAGATGACGATTCCCGCCAGCATCCCGGCGATGACCGACAGGACGCCGAGCGTCAGCGGCACGGCACGGCGGCCGGACGGATACGTCTGCCAGCCCGCCGCCAGCTCGATGATGCCCGTGACCAGGGCGAATCCGCTGAACACGGCCAGACCGACCGTGGCCGAGTGGTCGGGCGAGAAGGTCACCATGACCGCCGCGATCGCGGCGATGCCGGCGCGGGCGAGTTGCATGTGCCGGAGCGGGAAGCGCGGCGCAGTGGTGGCTGTGGACACGGTGATGCCTGGTTTCGAAACGGGAATGCATCCAGTCTAGATCGTCGGGGCCCGCCCCTCCGTGCCTGCCGCGAGC
>DMUE01000082.1 GCA_003476465.1 Microbacterium sp.
TCGTCTCGCACGGTACGGAAGCGGCGGACTGGTTCGCGGCCCTGGCCGAGGACGCTCACGGCGGGCTGCTCCTGGTCGAAGAGCTCGTCGAGTTCCGACGCGAACTCGCGCAGCAGGTCGCGCGCAGCCCCCGCGGCGAGGTCGCCGCGTATCCGGTTGTCGAAACCGTGCAGCGCGACGGGGTCTGCGCGGAGGTTGTGGCACCGGCCCCCGGCACCGCCGGCCGGCTGTCCGATGTCGCGCGTTCGATGGCGATCGACATCGCGCAGGGGTTGGAGGTCACCGGGATGCTCGCCGTCGAGCTGTTCGAGACGACCGATGAGCGTCTGCTCGTGAACGAACTCGCGATGCGTCCGCACAACAGCGGGCACTGGTCTCAGGATGGCGCCCGCACGAGCCAGTTCGAGCAGCACCTGCGGGCCGTCCTGGATCTGCCCCTCGGGCTGACCGACGCCCACGATGTGTGGACCGTTATGATCAACCTCCTCGGGGGTCCGCAAGAGGGCGGGCTCTCCGCCCGCCTCCCCGCGGCGATGGCGGCGCACCCCGGGGCGAAGATCCACCTCTACGGTAAAGACCCGCGTCCCGGCCGCAAGGTCGGCCACGTGAATGCCGCGGGCGATGATCTCGACGAGGTCGCCTACGAAGCCCGCGCCGCCGCAGCGCACTTCGCTTGAGCNNTTCGACCCTCTTCCACCGAGCGCGCGGCGCACCGGCGAAATCGCAGGAGGGGGGCCTAGCCTGGTCGGGTGACCCGGCCGCTGCATTCCTCCGACGCGCCTGTCGTCGGCGTCGTGATGGGTTCCGACTCGGATTGGCGCGTCATGAGCGAGGCATCCCAGATCCTCTCGGACCTCCTCATTCCGCACGAGGTCGAGGTCGTCTCGGCCCACCGCACACCCGACAAGCTGATCTCCTACGGACGGCAGGCGCGGGCCCGCGGCATCCGCGTCGTCATCGCCGGAGCGGGGGGAGCCGCGCACCTGCCGGGCATGCTCGCGTCGGTTACCGCCCTGCCGGTGATCGGGGTCCCGGTTGCGCTCGCCACCCTCGACGGGCTCGATTCGCTGCTGAGCATCGTGCAGATGCCCGCGGGCGTTCCCGTCGCAACGGTGTCGATCGGTGGGGCGAAGAATGCCGGCCTGCTCGCCGCGCGCATCCTCGGGGCATCGGATGCTGCGCTCGCCGACACCCTCGAGGGCTATGCGCGCCGGCTCGAAGACGAGGTCGAGGAGAAGAATCGACGGCTGAAGGACGCGCTATGAGTGTGGCCGCGCCGGCGCGGCCGATGCGCTCGGCCGCCTCACTTCCGCCGGTCGTCAACCAGCTGCCGCTGCGCTACCCCGACTCGGGCTCGGCGGATTACATGCGGCGCCGCGCCTGGTGGCTGGTGATCTGCAACGTGCTGGTGCCGGGCTCTGCCCAGGTGCTGGCCGGAAGCAAGAAGCTCGGCCGCTTCGCGCTCGGTGCGACGCTGTTCCTCTGGGTCGTGGTCGTCCTCGCGGCGATCGCGTCGCTGCTCTGGCCGTTCTTCATCCTCTGGATCGGAACGAACGGCATCGCCCTGCTCGTCATCCAGGGGCTCCTCATCGCGTACGCCGTGCTGTGGATCGTTCTGGCGATCGACACGTTCCGGCTCGTCCGCCTGGTCAGGCTGCGACCCGTGGCGCGCGTGGGGGTTTCGGCCGCGTTGGTTGCGCTCCTCGCCCTCACTTCCGGCGGTGCGCTCTCCGCGGCCGATGCGACCGGCGTCGCTCGCGGCGCCCTCGGGTCCATCTTCGGCCTGGGCGGCCCGGTGGTGCCGCCATCGGACGGGTACTACAACATCCTCCTCCTCGGGGCCGACAGCGGGGAGGGCCGCGACTCGATGCGCTACGACAGCATCTCGGTCGTCTCGGTCAACGCCGACACGGGAGCTGCGACGATCACGGGCATCCCGCGCGACATGCCCGATTTTCCGTTCGCACCCGGCCCCATGCTCGATCTCTATCCCGACGGTCACACCAATCATCCCGACGCCACGTGCGGGTGGGGCTCCGGCATCAACCAGCTGCGCACCGAGGTCGCGGTGTGTCGCGACGGCGACCTGCTCTACCCGTCCGCGCGGGCACTCGGTTCGACCCCGGCCATTGAAGCGACGAAGGACGCCGCGGAAGGCATCCTGGGCATCGAGATCCCGTACTACGTCTTCATCGACATGCACGGCTTCGCGGCGCTCGTCGACGCGCTCGGCGGCGTCGACATCACCGTCATCGAGCGTCTCCCGAAGGGCGGCGGGCCGGCGTACCCCGGACAGTCGGCCGAGGAGTGGGCGATCGGTTGGATCGAGGCCGGCCCGCAGCACATGGACGGCGACACGGCTCAGTGGTACGCGCGATCGCGCTACACGACGAACGACTGGGATCGGATGCGTCGTCAGCGCGAGCTGCAGGCCGCCATCCTGTCGCAGTTCACGCCGAGCAATGTCTTGACGCGGTTCAAGGATGTCGCGGCTGCGGGAACCGCGCTGGTCGAGACCGATCTGCCGGACGAGATGCTGCCGTACTTCGCCGAGCTCGCCCTCAAGACGAAGGAGCTGCCGATCACGACGATCGAGCTCACCCCGCAGGGTGGTGTCGACGCCGAAGACCCCGACTACGAACACGTGCGCGAGATGGTCCGGCAGGCGCTGCACCCGCCCACACCGACGCCCTGACCCCGGCGCCCTGCCCGGCATCCCCCCGACGCCCTGACCCCGGCGCCCTGCCCAGCATCCCCCCGACGCGTCGACGCCGGTGCCCGGCCGACAGATCTAGAGTTCGCCGGGTTGCATCGCCTGTTCGTCGATCTTTCGCGTGAGGGTCCGGCGGCGCGACGGCGCGCCTTCCCGCTGCGGCGCGTAGACGACGAGGGAGTGGAAGGCGAACCGGGCGATGAACGCGGCTGCGAGCGTGATCGTCGCGGCGAGCACGCTGGAGATGTGCCAGGTCTCCACCAGCAGGGCGAGCACGGGGATGCGAATCAGGGCCTCGGCGTTGTTGAAGCTGAACGACTTGGCGAACCGGAGCCAGCGGGCCGACGCGCTGCCCAGCATCTCGCGGAAGACGAAGCGCTCCTGCAGCACGAA
>DMUE01000239.1 GCA_003476465.1 Microbacterium sp.
CTGGCTGCGCTCGCGGGGATTCGAGTTCGGCACGACCACGGGCCGGCCGCGTCGTGTCGGGTGGTACGACGCCCCGATCACCCGGTACGCCACGCGCATCAACGGCATCACCGACCTGGTGCTGACCAAGCTCGACATCCTGACCGGGCTCGATCAGATTCCGGTGTGCGTCGCCTACGACGTGGATGCCGAGCGGATCGATGAGGTTCCGGTCAGCCAGTCGGACTTCCACCACGCCACGCCGATCTTCGAGTACTTCCCCGGTTGGTCGGAAGACATCTCGAAGGCGCGGGCCTTCGAGGACCTTCCCGCTGCCGCGCGCGACTATGTGCTCGCCCTCGAGGGCATGAGCGGCACCCGGATCTCGGTGATCGGCGTGGGCCCCGGGCGCGAGCAGGTCATCGTGCGCCACGATCTCGTGTCCTGACATGCATTTCTGGGTCGGGGGGTACTCCGCTGACAGGGGCGGCACGGCCGACGGGATCGGGCTGCTCACCACGGGCGAGGAAGGCTCGCCCTTCGCCTCCGGTGCGCTGTCGTTCCGCGGCACGGTGCGGCCGGCGCTGGCTTCGCCGTCGTGGCTCGCCGCGCATCCGCGCCTGGACGTCGTGTATGCCGCTCTCGAGGGCGAGGGGCGGGTGGCGGCTCTCGCGCGGGCGGGAAATGCCTCGTTCACGGCGCTCGGCCCATCGGTTCCGGCGGGCGAGGCCGTGTGCCACGTCGCGGTCAGCCCCGACGGGACCCATCTGCTCGCGAGCTGCTGGGGCGACGGTCGCGTGGTGCGAGTCGCGCTGGATGGCAGCGGGCGCCCGGCGGGGCGCTCGGTCGCGGAGGGGGCGCGTGATCCGTACGGTCCCGAGGGCGGGGCGGATGGTTCGGGGCATCCGGATCGTGCTGCCGACGCCGATCACGGCGACGCCGAAGATCCTCGCTTCGGTAGGGAGCGCCGGGACGAGCGGATGGCGGGGGTTTCGCCCCACGAAGACGAGGGCCGACGTCAGGCTGCGATCGGCCTCGCGGACGCCGCGGCTGCCGTGCGCGCGGCAGCCGGCGCAGAATTCGCCCACCTGATCCCCGATCATGACGGACCTCGTGAACCCGATGTGCGCGGCGGCGTGCTGCTCACGTCCGCAGAGGGTACGGATCAGCCCAGGCGCACCTCGCGCGCGCACGCCGCGGCGTTCCTGCCCGACGGGCGTGCGCTGACGACGGATCTTGGGTTCGACCTGGTGCGGGTATGGCGCAACGCCTCGGGTCGGTCGGTGCCCGATCACGACGTCATCCTGCCGCGCGGATCGGGCCCGCGGCATCTGGTCCTGCATCCGAGCGGCTTCGTGTACGTGCTCACCGAGCATTCGGCCGAGGTGTTCGTGCTCGGTGCGGATCGATCCGGGCGCTGGAGGGTGCGCGGCAGCATCGCGGCGGCGGCGCTCACGCTTCCGAATGACTCCGGGGCAGAGCTTGCGACATCCCACGATCGCGCGTTCTTGTATGCCGGGTTGCGGGGGAGCGACACGATCGCCGTTCTGCGGGTCGCGGGCGACGGTAGCAGCCTCGAACAGGTGGCGCTCGCCGAGTCGGGTGTCACGTGGCCCCGGCATCACCTGGTGGTGCGCGACACGCTGCTCGTCGCCGGGCAACGCTCGGACGATGTGGTGTCGCTGTCGCTTGACATCCGCACGGGCGTGCCGAGCCGCGTTCGGCAGCGCGCGAGTGTTCCCTCACCGACCCGCATCCTGCGCGCCCGCGACTGACCGACCCGTATCCTGCGCGCCCGCGCTCCGGGCCGAGGCGGCGCGCTAGACCTTGGCGTCCTGGCGGGGAACCCAGACCTGTTTGATGATCAGCAGGATCGACGCCGACACCGGGATGGCAACCAGGGCACCGATCAGGCCGAGCAGGGTGCCGCCGACGAGCGCGCCGATCACGACGAGCGCGCCGGGGATCTCGACCGTCCGGTTCATGACCCGCGGTGTGAGCACGTATGCCTCGATCTGGATGTATGCGAGGTAGAAGACCGCGAACATCAGGGCCGTGAACGGGTCGGAGAACAGCGCGATGACGCTGGCGATGATCCAGTACAGGACGGGGCCGATCAGCGGAATCAGGGTGATCAGGAACGCGATCACCGCCATCAGCGCGGGGAACGGCAGACCGAGAATCAGGTGCAGGATGAACGCGAAGAGCGCGTTGGCCGTCGCAAGTACGACCATTCCGATCAGGTAGCCGCCGATCGACTCGGTGATCTGCTCGGTGAGGTCGCGAAGGCCCGGGCGGTTGCGGGCGGGGGCGAGTCGGTAGAACGCGGCCTTGATCGTCGGCATCGNNGCGGTCCCGAACTGGCCCTGCAGGAACGCGAACCAGTCCGATTGCTCGGCGGTCGAGATCAGCCCGGGGATGTCCTGCACGAACTGCGAGATCTGCTGAACGACGGTGGGCACCACGATCCAGAGAAGGCCCACGAGAATCAGGGCGATGCCGAGGAAGACGATCGCGATGGCCCAGCCGCGCTTGACGCCTCGGGCCATCAGCCAGTTCACGACCGGTTCGAGGCCCAGGGCCGCGAACAAGGCCAGCACGATATAGATGATCACGGTGGCGAGGTTGCTGACGGCCAGACCCAGCAACAGGGCGGCGAGCCCGCCGAGCGTGAGAGTGAAACCGACGGTGAAGGGCTGGTCGATCCTCGCCCAGAATGAGCGGATCGCCCCCGAGGGCTTGCCGGATGCCGGGGGCACGGGATCGGTCGTGGCGTCGCTCATGGTCACACCATAGCGGCGCGGGGCGACCTGGCCGGGACGTGCCAGCGAACCGGTGGGGCCGCCCGGTAACCTCGTCGGGAAGGAGGGCCCTGTGACCCACGAAAGCGACCCCCGAGACGAGCTGCTTCGCCTGCGTGCCAGCATCGACGACATCGACGCCGCGCTGGTCTACATGCTGGCCGAACGATTCCGGTGCACCAAGCAGGTGGGCGTGCTCAAGGCGACGCACGAGATGC
>DMUE01000119.1 GCA_003476465.1 Microbacterium sp.
GAGCACCCGCGACGAGGCGATCGCGGTGGACACCACGGGTGTTCCCGTCGCCGCGAGTCCTGATCCGACGAGTGACACCGCGAGGGCAGCCGCGACGACGGTCAGGCCGCCCCCGAGCAGCCGATCAAGGCCGCGGAGCGGGGTGCGGTCGACACCGCGCCGCAGGGCGGTGCCGGCCGCAGAGCCGAGGGCGGAGCATCCGGCCAGCAGCAGGATCGTCACGGCGATGACGGCGAGCGCCCGCCAGAGCGGCCAGGGCACGGCGGTCGTGACGAGGGGGATCACCCAGTACGCGGCGACCGCTCCGACGGCGAGGCCGACGAGGGTGCCGGAGCTTGCCAGGAGGCCCCGCTGAAAGCCGATGATGAGCGCGGCGACGAGCAGGACGAGCACGAGGATGTCGATGATCTGCACGCCCGGCCCCTCCTCGCGTCCGGTCGTACGGGGCCGGCGCCGATCCCACAGTAGGTGGCATCGCTGAGAAGTCACGGCAGAGGACCGATCCCGGATTGCCTTTGAGTCGTCACGACACTAAGATGGGAAGATAAGGTCAGCGTGACACGAACCGAGAAGAAGCCGATGACTCTCCCCTCCGCGCCCTCCCCCGGCGCTCTGCTCGCCGCCGCACCCCCCGTGTCGGCGAGCGAGGCGGCACGTGTAGCGGTCTCGACCGTGATCTTCACACTGCGCCGCCGCGCCGAGGACGACTGCGCAGCCGTCGTCCTTCCCCTCGTCCGCCGCACCCGGGACCCGTACGAGGGGCTCTGGGCGCTTCCCGGCGGATGGCTCGACGCCAGCGAGGGACTGGACGCCGCGGCATCCCGAACCCTCGCCGAAACCACCGGCCTGTCGCCCAGCTACCTCGAGCAGCTCTACGCCTTCGGCGATGTCGACCGCTCGCCGAGCCGCGTCGTCTCGATCGTCTACTGGGCGCTCCTGCGCTCCGCCGAGGTCGACGCGCAGGTCGCGGTTCATGCGGCGGCAAAAGATGCGCCCGAGAACGTCGCCTGGTTCGACGCGGCCGCGCTGCCCGGGTTGGCCTTCGACCACAACCAGATCGTCGAATACGCGCTGTGGCGCCTCCGCAACAAGGCCGGGTACTCGCGGATCGCGCACGGACTGCTGGCCGACGAGTTCACACTCGCGGAGTTGCGTGAGGTGTACGAATCGATCCTCGGCCGCAGGCTCGACCCCGCCAACTTCCGGCGGCAGGCCGAGAGTTCCGGCACCCTCATCCCCACCGAGAACTTCCGCACGGGCAGCCACCGGCCCGCCCGCCTCTTCCGATACAACCAGGACGTCGAGTTGGCCGATCGGGGCCCCCTCGTGCGGCCGATCGAGCGCAAGACATCCTTCGATTCGAGGAACACATGAACGCCATTCCCCTCCACCTCGGCACGCCCCTCACGCGCGACCCCTCCGTCGACCACGAAATCCAGCGCATAACCGGCGGCCTCACCGACGCCGAGACGTGCAACACCGACCTCGCCGCCGGGCCCTGGGAGTTCGATTCGCGACCCGGCTATGGGCCGGGGTCGTCCATGGGCGATGTCATCCCCGCCGGTGCGCCGCGGCAGGGCGAGCTGCCGGCTGCCTATCGTGAGGCCTCCGAAGATGAGCTGCACGATCGAATCGTCGCCGCGAAGGCCGCGCTCGGCGAGCGCGTCGTGGTCCTCGGTCACTTCTACCAGCGCGAGGAGGTCGTCCGACACGCCGACTACGTGGGCGACTCGTTCCAGCTCGCCAAAGCGGCGAAAGCGCACCCCGAGGCCGAGGCGATCGTGTTCTGCGGTGTGCACTTCATGGCCGAGACGGCAGATCTGCTCTCCGGATCCGACCAGGCGGTGATCCTGCCGAACCTGGCCGCCGGATGCTCGATGGCCGACATGGCGAACATCGATCAGGTCGAGGAGTGCTGGGAGCAGCTCGAGGACGTCTACGGTCCGCTCGACGCGGCCGACGCCGACGGTCTCGTGCCCGTCATCCCGGTCACCTACATGAACTCCTCTGCCGCGATCAAGGGATTCGTCGGGCGCCACGGCGGCATCGTCTGCACCTCCTCGAACGCTCGCACGGTGCTCGAATGGGCCTTCGCACGCGGACGCCGGGTGCTCTTCTTCCCCGATCAGCACCTCGGCCGCAACACCGCGAAAGCGATGGGAGTGCCCCTCGAGCAGATGCCGATGTGGAACCCGAACCGGCCCCTGGGCGGCAATGCCGAGGCAGAGCTCGACGATGCGCGGGTCATCCTGTGGCACGGCTTCTGCTCCGTGCACCGCCGCTTCACCGTCGACCAGATCGAGAAGGCTCGCGCGGAGCATCCGGGTGTTCGCGTGATCGTCCACCCGGAGTGCCCGATGCCGGTGGTCGACGCAGCGGACGAAGCGGGCTCGACCGACTACATCCGTAAGGCCATACAAGCCGCGACCGAACCGACCACCTTCGCGATCGGCACCGAGGTCAACCTGGTGCAGCGTCTCGCTGCCGAACACCCTCAGCACAACATCTTCTGCCTCGATCCCGTCGTCTGCCCGTGCTCGACGATGTACCGCATCCACCCCGGCTACCTCGCCTGGGTCCTCGAGTCGCTCGCGGGTTCACCGACGGGCACCGGGACAGCCGTCAACCGCATCACGGTGCCGGCGGACGTCGCCGAGCCCGCGCGCCTCGCACTCGAGCGGATGCTGGCCGCCAAGCCCTCCCCGCAGGTGACGGCGTGACGCACGCCATCGTCGTGGGCAGCGGCATCGCTGGTCTGACGGTCGCGCTGCACGCGGCGCGCGCCGGCGTCGCGGTCACGCTGGTCACGAAGGACGTTCTGGAGCACGCGAACACCCGGTATGCGCAGGGCGGCATCGCGGGGGTGATGTTCGCGGAGGATCGGGTGTCGGATCACGCCCGAGATACCCTGGTCGCCGGCGCGGGACTCGCCGACCCCGCGGCCGTCGGCGTCCTCGTGCACGAAGGGCCCACCCGCATCCGAGAATTGGTCGACCTCGGCGTCGAGTTCGATCGGGACGCCGACGGCGAGTTCGTGAAGGGCCTCGAAGCAGCACACTCGTACCCCCGCATCCTGCATTCCGGCGGGGACGCCACAGGCACCGCCATAGAACTGGCCCTCGCCGCGGCGGTGCGCGAAGCGGGCGTCGAGATCGTCGAGCACGCCTTCCTGCTCGATCTCGCGCTCGAGTCGCGCACCGTCGTGGGCGTCGAACTGCTCACGGCGGAGGGGGGACGAATGCTGCGGGCCGACGCCGTCGTGATCGCCACCGGCGGGGCGGGCCAGATGTTCGCTCACACGACCAATCCCTCCGTCGCCACCGGAGACGGCATCGCTGCTGCGCTGCGTGCGGGCGCCGCCGTCACCGATCTGGAGTTCGTGCAGTTCCACCCGACCGTGCTCGCGGTGGGCGAACCGTTCCTCGTTTCGGAAGCAGTCCGCGGTGAGGGGGCGATGATCGTGGACGCGGTTGGACACCGCTTCCTGGCCGACACGCACCCGGAGGGCGAGCTCGCTCCGCGTGATGTGGTCGCCCAGGCGATCGCCGAGCGCATGGCGGCGCAAGGCGGGCGCCCCGTGTCCCTCGACGCCACACGCCTCGGCGCGGCGCACGGAGAACCCCCGGCATCCTTTCTCGCACGCCGCTTTCCGACGATCGACGCCGCCGTGCGCGAGCGGGGCCTGGACTGGGCGCACGAGCCGATTCCGGTCACCCCCGCCGCGCACTATCTGATGGGCGGCATCGTGACGGATCTGGATGGGCGCACGACTCTGTCGGGCCTGTACGCCGTGGGCGAGGCAGCCCGCACCGGGGTGCACGGCGCGAACCGTCTGGCGTCCAACTCGCTCCTGGAGGGAGCCGTCTTCGGCGCGCGGGCCGCCGCCGCCATCGCCGCTCCCGCCGGGCACACCGCATCTGCAGCCAGGGGCACCGCTTCCCGTTCCGGAGGCGGCACTACGACATCACCTTCTACGTCGCAGGAGCCGACCGAGAAGTTCACCCGCGCGTCCCTGCAGAACACGATGTGGGAG
>DMUE01000146.1 GCA_003476465.1 Microbacterium sp.
CGCGAACGGCATCGTGCACGTGTCGGCGAAGGACAAGGGCACCGGCAAGGAGCAGTCGATGACGATCACGGGCGGCTCGTCGCTGCCCAAGGAGGACATCGAGCGGATGGTCCGCGAAGCCGAGGAGCACGCCGCGGAGGACAAGAAGCGCCGCGAGTTCGCCGAGATCCGCAACCAGGCCGAGGGGCTGGCGTACTCGATCGAGAAGCTCATCGAGGACAACGCGGACAAGCTGCCCGAGGACGTCAAGACGTCGGTTCAGGCCGACGTGGATGCGCTGAAGACGGCGCTCGCCGGCGACGACGACGAGGCCGTGAAGTCCGCGTTCGACACCCTCAACGCGAGCCAGGGCAAGCTCGGCGAAGCGATCTACGCCTCCTCTCAGGCGGCGGGTGAGCCTGCCGACCCGACGGCGACCGACGCGGGAACCGGTGAGGAGCCGAACCCCGAAGAGGACGTCATCGACGCCGAGGTCGTGGACGACGACGAAGAGAAGAAGCAGTAGAACATGACTGATAAGGACGACGAACGCCCCCAGGGGCAGGGCGCCGGTCCTGATGGCACGCAGGGGCCGGAGGAGCAGTCCTCCGGCCCCGTGCCGCAGGGTGGGGCCCCGCAAGACGGCCAGACCGCACGGGCCGGCGCCGAGGGGGCAGAAGAACTGACCATCGAGGACATCCTCGGCGCACCGCAGAATGCGGAGGCCGCGGCACAGGAGGCTGTGCTCGCCGACCTCGAGTCGGCGCTGCTGGGGGATCTCAAGCGCCTGCAGGCGGAGTACGCGAACTACCGCCGCCGCACCGAAGAGCAGCGCGAGCGTGAGATCGAGCGCGCGAAGGGCGAGGCCGCGAAGGGCCTCCTGCCTGTGCTCGACGACCTCGACCGCGCCGCCAAGCACGGCGATCTGCAGGAGGGCACCCCGTTCTCCGCGATCGGTGAGAAGATCCGCTCGGTCGTGGAGCGGCTCGGCGTGACCTCTTTCGGGGCTGCCGGCGAACCGTTCGATCCGCAGGTCCACGAGGCGATCTTCCAGCAGCCCACCGCGGGCACGGAGGTGCCGGCGGTGCTCGAGGTCGTCGAGGTCGGATACCGTCTCGGCTCGGTCGAACTACGGCCCGCCAAGGTCGTCGTCGCCGTGCCGGCAGAGTAGGCGGGGGCACCGATGGCTAGCCAGGACTGGTTCGACAAGGATTTCTACAGTGTGCTGGGCGTGTCGAAGGATGTCTCGCCCGCCGACTTGAAGAAGGCGTATCGCAAGCTCGCCCGCACGTATCACCCCGATTCCAATCAGGGCGACGCGAAGGCCGAGGCGAAGTTCAAGGAGATCAGCGAGGCCTACGCGGTGTTGTCCGATCCCGGGCAGCGCGAGGAATACGACCAGATCCGTGCGATGGGATCGGGCGCGCGATTCACAGCGGGGGGCGGTGGCGCCGCCGGAGGCTTCGAAGACGTCTTCAGCCGATTCGGCCAGGGTCGCGGTGGCCCGCAGCCCGACTTCGACGATATCTTCTCGATGTTCAACCAGCAGGGCGCGGGCGGGTCGTTCGGATCCGGCCGGTTCGGTCAGACATCCGGCGGTTTCCGCGGGTTCGGCGGCCCGACGCGCGGCGCAGATATGACGGCCCGCACAACTGTCGACTTCGTCACGGCGACGAAGGGCGAAACAATCACCCTGCAGGGGGAGGACGGCACCCCGTTCAAGGTGAAGATCCCCGCCGGCGTGGCCGACGGCCAGAAGATCCGCCTCCGCGGGCGCGGCCGGCCGTCCCCCGACGGCGGTGAGGCCGGCGACATCGTCGTGCAGGTCGCGGTTCGCCCCCACCCCGTCTTCACCCGCGACGGACTCAACCTGCGCGTCACGGTGCCGGTGACCTTCACCGAAGCCGCGCTCGGTGCGACGATCGAGGTGCCCACCCTGGGAGGCGACCCCGTCAAGCTGCGGGTGGCGCCCGGCACCCCCTCGGGTCGTGTGCTGCGGGTCAAGGGACGGGGCGTGCAGACGCAGAAGGGCACGGGCGACCTGCTTGCGGAGGTTCAGGTCGCGGTTCCCGCGCACCTGGATGAGGCGGCGCGCGAGGCGCTCGAGCGATTCCACGCTCTGGAACCCACAGAGAACCCCCGCGCCGATCTGATGGCCAAGGCCAGGGCCTGAGCATGGCCGGGAGCAGGGACGCCGCGGGGAGCAGGAAGGATCGTCTCTGCAGGGTCCTGCTCTCGGCGGCCCCGCTGTTGCGGAAGGAGAGCCGATGAGCGAGATCGACGAGGACGCCCCGATCTTCGCGATCGCGGTGGCGGCGGAGCTCTCGGGAATGCACCCGCAGACGCTGCGCCAGTACGACCGTCTCGGGCTGGTCGTGCCGTCGCGCACGCGCGGAGGATCGCGGCGGTACTCCAGTCGGCACGTCGAGCAGCTGCGGGAGGTCGCCAAGCTCTCGAGCCAGGGCGTGAGCCTGCCGGCGATCGCCCGGCTGCTCGTGCTCGAGGAGCAGGTGCACGACCTCTCCCAGCGCGTGCGTGAGCTCGAGCGTCAACTCGGAGCCGAGCGCCAGGCCCGGCCCGGGTCCCGCGTCTTCGCAGCCGGGGTCACGGGGTCGGTGATAACCCTGCGCGCGGGCACGCGGGTCCCCCGTGCGACCGACGTGATGCTCTACCGCCCCCGTCGCCCTGAGCCCCCGGCATCCGACTGAACGTCTTCGCCTGCTGCTGCATGACCCATACACATGGACCGGCACGCAGCGCGTCGCCCCGGGGCCCCATCATGATGGACTCTTTTCCTGCCTCAGACCGGATCGATCCGGAGCACCCCACGCGACTCGCCCACCTCGAGGTCGTCGATCAGGCGGATGCTGCGCGCCAGATCGTCGATCGCGGGCAGAACGACACCGAATCGGGTTCGGTCGCCGCACACCGCGTTGACCGTGACGAAATGGGTGCCGGTGTCCCACGTGTACGTGGCGAAGGGCGGCGTTCGCCCGTCCGGCGGCAGGTCCATCACGAGGCGCTCGCCGTTGCCCAGGAAGGTGCCGCGGAAGGTCTCGGTGTCGTCGTACTCCATGGGCATCATGGCGCGCGCCGCGCGCAACTGCGGTGTCGCCTCCTGCACCTGAGCGAGGACGACGACCAACTCGGGGTCGGTTTTCCAGACCCAGACGAGCACGCGTCCGGCGGCTCGCCGCATCAGCAGGGGTGCGGCTTGACTCATCGCCCAGGCGGCGAGCCCGGATGCGGGGCGCTCCGCGGCCCCCGCCGCGCGGTTCGCCTGGGACAGCAGCATCCCGATGGCCGCCTTGCGGTGGCGTCGACCGCGCCAACCGAGCGACCCCGTCACCGCGACCCAGCGGGCGGGGTCGGCGTCAGCCTCGAGTCTTGCCATGTTCTCCACAGTAGGGCGCACGCCCGACCCCTGCACGATCGTCGACGCGGCGCGGGACCGGGGCGCCTCTCGAGCCCTCGGGTAGAGTGGGCGCGCGCAGCACCCGACCGTGCGACCCGTTCCGCCGCACAGATTGGCACCCAGCATCCCGTGAGCTCCTCTGAGACCCACGGCGTCCCCCGCGAATCCGCCGCTGAGGCGCCCGCGGCGGATGCGCCC
Organism: Microbacterium sp.; assembly: GCA_003476465.1. Taxonomy (GTDB): domain Bacteria; phylum Actinomycetota; class Actinomycetes; order Actinomycetales; family Microbacteriaceae; genus Microbacterium. Next base: position 3,593 of record DMUE01000146.1, read on the forward strand.
GACGCACCGCCCCCCCTCACGATCGTGATGGGCTGCGACACCTTCTTCCCCGACGTCAACGGAGCCGCGCGATTCAGCGAACGTCTCGCCGCGGGCCTGGTGCAGCGCGGGCACGATGTGCATGTCGTGGCGCCGAATCAGGCGTACCGCCGGAAGGCGCCGGCGATGGAGGTCATCGAGGGCGAGCCGATGACGGTGCACCGGCTGCCGTCGCTGCGCTGGCCGCCGCACGACTGGCTGCGCTTCGTGTGGCCCTGGCGTGCCAAGCACTATGCGCGCCAGGTGCTGGACGCGGTCAAGCCGGATGTCGTGCACATCCAGTCGCACATCATCATCGGCCGGGGGCTGACCCGCGAGGCCGCGAAGCGGGGCATTCCCGTCGTTGCGACGAACCACGTCATGCCCGAGAACGTCCTCGACCACACCACGCTCCCGGCCTGGATGGATCGCCTGCTGGTCAAGTGGGCGTGGGCGGACGCCAATCGCACCTTTCAGATGACCGCTGCCGTGACGACCCCGACGCGGAACGCCGCGAACTTCCTCGAAGAGGCGATCGGCATCACGGGCGTCGTTCCGATCAGCTGCGGTATCACGGCGTCGAACTACCG
>DMUE01000149.1:0-1805 GCA_003476465.1 Microbacterium sp.
AATGTCGGCGGCGAGGGCGATCTGCCCGAGAGCCTTCCGGGGTTGTTCATCCCGAACGTGCCGCTGAACGTGCAGACCCTCTCGATCATCGCCCCCTACGCCGCCGCCGTGGCGATCGTCGGCCTGCTCGAGTCCCTGATGACGGCGAAGCTCGTCGACGAGATCACCGACACCCACTCNNTCCGGGGCGCGCACGCGCATCTCGACGTTCCTCGCCGGGGTCTTCCTCCTCATCCTCGTCCTCGCGCTCGGCGACGTCGTCGCGGTCATTCCGATGGCGGCCCTCGTCGCGGTGATGATCGTCGTCTCGGTGGCCACGTTCGACTGGCACAGCGTGCGCCTGTCGACGCTCAAGCGGCTACCGAAGAGCGAGACGGCCGTCATGCTGATAACCGTCGTGATCACCGTGTGGACCCACAACCTCGCGATCGGTGTCGGCGCCGGCGTCCTCGCCGCGATGGTGCTCTTCGCCCGCCGCGTCGCGCATTTCGTGTCCGTCACCCGCACGACCGACCGTGAGGCATCCGTTCCCACCGTTCGCTACACCGTCAACGGTGAACTGTTCTTCGCGTCCAGCAACGACCTGACGACGCAGTTCGAGTACACGCACGATCCCGAGCGCGTCATCATCGACATGTCCGACTCGCACATCTGGGATGCCTCGACGGTCGCGGCGCTCGACGCGATCCAGACCAAGTACGAGCACCTCGGCAAGCGCGTGATCCTCGAGGGCATGAACGACGCCACGTCCAAGATGCACGGGCGCCTGAGTGGAGGCCTCGGCGCGGGNNTGGCCGTCGGGCTGGGGATACCGGCCGCAGCCACCCCGCTCGAGGTGTCGATCACGCCCGTTCTCGGGCTGCTGCTCTACGTGACCTTCCTCGGTGTGCCGTTCGGTCGGCTGGTGGACGCGTTCCGCAACGGCCGGTTTCTTGCCACCGTCCTGATCCTCAACTTCGTCGTCGTGCCCCCGGTCGCGTTCGTGCTCTCGCTGTTCGTCGCGTTCGATCAAGCCCTCGTCGTCGGTGTGCTGCTCGTGCTGCTCACCCCGTGCGTCGACTACGTCATCGTCTTCACGGGGCTGGCGGCCGGATCGAGAGAGCGCTTGCTCGCGGCGACGCCCCTGCTGATGCTCGCGCAGCTGGCCTTGCTGCCCCTGTACCTGTGGGTGATGGTCGGGCCCGAGTTCGCGGCATCCATCGATCTGCGCCCTTTCGCAGAGGCCTTCCTGCTGTTGATCGTGCTGCCGCTCGCGCTCGCGACCCTCGCGCAAGCACTCGCCCTCCGGTCGAGATTCGGGCGCGCGCTGGTCGCCGCCGGACTCGCGGCGATGGTGCCCCTGATGATGGCGACCCTCGCGGTCGTCGTCGGCTCACAGATCGGGGCGGTCGCGGGATCGCTCGGCTCGCTGCTTGCCGTCGTGCCGGTCTTCGTTGCGTTCGCGGTGATCCTGTCGGCGCTGGGTGCAGTTGCCGGTCGCGTTGCCCGTTTGGACGTGCCGAGCCGGCGGGCGGTGCTCTTCAGCGGAGTCACCCGGAATTCGCTCGTGGTGCTGCCGCTCGCGCTCGCGCTGCCGCCGGCCTTCGCGCTGACACCCCTCGTCGTGGTGACGCAGACGCTCATCGAGCTGATCGTGATGGTCGCGCTCGTCTCGGCGTTCTCGCGTAGACGATAGGTGTTCTCGCGCCGACGTTAGGCGCGCGGGTCTGCCTCCGCGACGACCCCGACGACGTCCACACCATCGGGCGCACGCTTTCGGAGGGGAAACAGGCCGAAGGCCAGCGCGACGCCGATGACCGCTCCGA
>DMUE01000149.1:1820-2750 GCA_003476465.1 Microbacterium sp.
TCCGTCGTGCTCCACGACACCGCGGCGAGTCCGAACATCGCGTTGGCGAGCACCGCCCCCACGATGCATCCGGCGATCTGGGCGGGGAGGTACACGCCCGCGACGGACCAGGGACGCCGGTGCAGCACGATGTCGGCGATGGTCACGACGGGGTTGAAGTGGGCACCCGACACCGGCTGCAGGAGCAGGATCAGGACCCCGAGCCCGAGCGCCGTGGCGAAGGCGTTCTCGAAGAGCTGTAGACCGACGTCGCTCGGTGAGAGCTGCTGCGCCATGATACCGGAGCCGATCACGATCGCGGCGAGCAGGGCACTGCCGAGGAACTCCGCGCCCACGGCGCGCACGGTCGCCCTCACGAACTCACCTCGCCCGACCCGGTCAGCAGGCGCGAGACCCGGTCGAGCGCACCGGGGACGAGTCCGTAGTAGGCCCATGTGCCCCGCTTGGCGCGGGTGAGAAACCCCGCCTCAGTGAGCACCTTGAGGNNCGAGACGTCCGTGAACGGAAGAAGAGTCACGCATCGATGATAATCGATATTGACGCCCATCGATAGATGGGCAATACTCGAACATCGAAGCTCATCGATACCCGGGGGGATCATGACCCTGCTCGACCTCACGCCGCGCACATCCCGCGCGGGTCGCCTCGACACCCTGCCCGTCGCGATCGTCGGCGCAGGCCCCATCGGGCTGGCCGCCGCCGCACACCTGACCGAGCGCGGCATCGACTTCACGATCTACGAGGTAGGCGACCAGATCGGGGCGAGCGTGCAAGCGTGGGGGCACACCCGCCTCTTCTCGCCGTGGGAACACCTGGTCGATCCCGCGTCGGCAAACTGGTTCGCTCCGGCGCCATCGACCTCGTCGACGGGTTCGAGATCATCGGGGCACGACGCGCCGATAGCGAGGCCGCGGTCGAACTCGTGGGACT
>DMUE01000092.1 GCA_003476465.1 Microbacterium sp.
GCATGCGGGTAATCTTATGGGCGAGCCTTCACACCGACCTGCGAGGAAACATCGTGGCCAACTCACCTACCCCCGTGCCGAGCGACGAGGATTCCGCCGCCGTCGGTGTCGGCAAGGGACGCGCCACACCGACGCGCCACGAGCGGGAGGCCATGCGCCGCCGCCCCCTCGTCGCGGACACGAAGGAGGCCAAGCAACGAGCCCGCGCCGAGCTCGCCGCGAAACGCGATCAGGCGCGCGCGGGCATGGCCAAGGGCGACGAACGCTACCTTCCCGCGCGCGACAAGGGCCCCCAGCGCAGGTTTCTGCGCGACTATGTCGACGGTGGGTGGCACCTGGCCGAGTTCGTGATGCCGGCCATGGTCGTCGTGATTCTGCTGACCTTCATAAACGTCCCGCTCATCCAGTTCTATTCGTTCATCGCGCTGTGGGGGTTCATCCTCCTGGTGATCCTGGACATGGTGCTGACCGCCTGGCGCGCAAAGCGTGCGACCCGTGCCCAGTTCGGCGCCGACAAGCTCGAGCGAGGCTCCGGGTGGTATGCAGCCATGCGTTCTATGCAGATGCGCTTCCTACGGCTGCCCAAGCCTCAGGTGCGGCGCGGCGGGAAGCCCATCGCCTGACCCTCGTGGTTCACAATGCAGTCCGACTGGAAGCCGTTGGCTATCGGCCGCCCGGAGTATCGCGTTCGAACCCGGCGCGGACCCCCTGAATTGCGAACGCAGCGCGAGGGACGGGGCCCGCTCAGACCGCTCAGCGGCGGGCAAGCTCCCGGTTGATCTGCCGCGCCCAGAGCGGCCCACGATAGAGGAACGCCGTGTAGCCCTGTACAAGCGTCGCGCCGGCATCGAGGCGTTCCCGGACGTCCGCGGCCGTTTCGACGCCACCGACCGAGATGACGCAGAACTGCGGGGGCACGACCTGCCGTACGAGACGGAGAACCTGGAGGGAGCGGTGCCGCAGCGGGGCGCCGGAGAGCCCCCCGGCCCCTGCCGCCTCGACGACCGCCGGATCGGTCACCAGATCTGCCCGAGACAGCGTCGTATTGGTCGCGATCAGTCCGTCCAGCCCGCGTTCGACGGCCAGCAGGGCAATCGCGCGGACCTCCTCATCGTCGAGGTCGGGCGCGATCTTCACGAGCAAGGGTGTCGTGCCCGCCGCACCCTTCACAGCGCTCAGGAGGGGGGCAAGCGATTCGACGGCCTGCAGAGCACGCAGGCCCGGAGTGTTCGGCGACGAGACGTTGACGGCCAGATAGTCAGCGAGAGGTGCGAGGCGCGAGGCGCTGTAGACGTAGTCGCTCGTCGCATCCGCGACGTCGACGACACGACTCTTGCCGATGTTGATGCCGATCACCGGGCGACCGCGGCGACGACGCAGGCGGGCGATACGGTCGGCTGCGGAATCCGCTCCCCCGTTGTTGAACCCCATGCGGTTGATCACAGCGCGATCGGCGATGAGCCGGAACAGCCGCGGTCGCGGGTTTCCGGCCTGCGGAACCGCGGTCAGGGTGCCCACCTCGACGTGCCCGAAGCCGAGCGCGCCGAGACCCAGGACGCCGACGGCGTCCTTGTCGAAACCGGCGGCGACTCCGAACGGAGAGGGGAAGTCGATGCCCAAGGCTCGTGTCCGCAACGACGGGGCGGGTCGGGTGAGACCGCGGACGGCGGCGGCGAACGGACGCGCGCCCGCGAGTCGGACGACCCGCATGCCCAGATGATGAGCGGTCTCCGGGTCCAGGTGCGAGAGCACGAGGGAGAAGAGGAGCCGGTACATCTCGTTCAGGCTATCGTCCCGGAACCTCTGACGGGACAGCGAGACGGGCGACGGATTATCGCGCCCCGGCCGGCTCATGCACGCGGCAGGTCACCGTCGAACCCGGGCGCGGCGACCCGGTCGGCGCGCAGATCACCGATCGCCGTCTCGAAATCATCGAGCGACTCGAACGCACGGTAGACGCTTGCGAACCTGAGGTACGCGACGACGTCCAGGGCGCGCAGCGGCCCGAGGATCGCCAGCCCGATCTCATTTGTGTCCACCTGAGACGCACCGGTCTGGCGGACCGCCTCCTCGACCTTCTGCGCGAGCACGGCGAGATCAGCCTCGGTCACGGGCCGACCCTGGCACGCCTTCCGCACACCGGAAATCACCTTCTCGCGACTGAACGGCTCGATGACACCCGAACGTTTGATGACGTTGAGGCTCGCTGTCTCGATCGTCGAGAAACGCCCGCCGCACTCGGGACACTGCCGACGACGGCGGATGGAGAGGCCGTCATCGCTCGTTCGCGAATCGATCACGCGCGAGTCGGGATGCCGACAGAAGGGGCAGTGCATGAATCCTCGATCTCGTCAGCTCGCCAGTGCGTCAGCGTGCGGGTTCGGCTGTGGCTCCGTCAACGAGCGGAGTATCGTCCCCGCCGAGCGGAACGAAACGCGCCGTCACAGCTTCTCCATGGGCGGGCAGGGCCTCGGCCTGAGCCAGTGTCACGATGGCGTCCGCGACCCCTGCCAGGGCGGCACGGTCGTAGGCGATGATCTGCTGCGCCCGTAGGAAGGTCTGCGCTCCGAGGCCGGCCGCGTAGCGTGCCTGTCCCGCGGTGGGCAAGACGTGGTTGCTGCCCGCCAGGTAATCACCGAGGCTCACCGGTGAATCGGGGCCGAGGAAGATCGCGCCCGCGTTCGTCAGATCCGGCAGCAACCCCTCGGGATCGCGGGTCTGCACCTCGAGGTGCTCGGGGGCGTAGGCGTTGCTGAAGGCGACAGCCGCGGAAAGATCGTCCACCAGCACGATGGCGGACTGCGAGCCGGCCAGCGCGGTGTGGATCCGCTCGGCATGCCGGGTGCGGGGGACGAGGGCTCGGACCGCCTCGAGAACGGCATCCGCAAGACGGGACGAGTCGGTGACGAGCACTGCCCCGGCCTGCTCGTCGTGCTCGGCCTGACTGACCAGATCCGCAGCGATCAACGCGGGATCTGCCCAGTCGTCCGCGATGACGAGGATTTCGGTCGCACCGGCTTCCGAATCCGTGCCGACGACGCCCGCGACATGACGCTTGGCCGCGGCGACGAAATTGTTGCCGGGCCCCGTCACGACGTCGACGGGCTCGAGTCCGATGTCGTGGACGCCGTAAGCCAGTGCTGCGATGGCACCGGCACCGCCGATCGCGTAGACCTCATCGACTCCCAGCAGCCCCGCGGCCGCCAGAATCGTCGGGTGTACCTTGCCGTCACCGCGCTGTGCCGGCGACGAGAGGGCGACAGCGGAGACACGGGCGACCTGAGCGGGCACCACGTTCATCACGACACTCGACGGGTAGATCGCCTTGCCGCCGGGAACGTACACACCGACGCGACGAACCGGCTGCCACCGTTGCGTCACGCGCGCACCGGGTGCGAGGTCGGTGACAACAGGCGGAGGAACCTGGCCGGCCGATGCGCGGCGCACGTTCTCGATCGCGCGCTCGAGGGCCGAACGGACGCCCGGGTCCAGACCCGCGACTGCCGCATCGATGTCGCGGTGCGGCACACGCAGGGCGTGCCCCGTCACACCATCGAAGCGCTCGGCCTGCTCCCGAAGGGCCGCCTCTCCCCGATCCCGGACGTCGGCGACGAGCTCGCCCGCGACGCGCAGAGCATTGTCCCGGGCGCCTGTCGCGCGCGGTACGAGGGCAGCCGCGTCGGGAGCCGCCGCGCCGCGGAGGTCGATGGTACGCATCCTCCCAGGCTACCGGCGCTCAGCCGCGGGTGACGCCCGAGACGTCATAGAGCACCCCGACACGCCCGTCCTCATGCTGGACGACGAAGCTCGAACCTCGGTCGGCGATCACAAGCGCCCACGCGGTGGGGCCGATCCGGAACAGCAGCGCACCGGTGCGCTCGTCGACGACGTCCCGTTCGACGGGAACGAGCGCCCAGAACGGGCGGGACGCAGGGGTCGGCTCACCGGACTGCTGCCCCGCCGTGTCGTTCGCGCCGCGCGCATACGCCGGAGTCGGGCTCCACCCTCCGTTTTCGACGACGCCCGTGTCGCCCGTCGCGGGTTCGCTCTCATCGAATGCGTAGGTACCCAGCGGATAGCCGCCGGTTGCCTGTGCCGCTCCGTCACCGGAAACGGGCGCGAAGGACTCCTCGGGGGCCGGTGCGGGCTCGGGGCGGGGGCGGGCGAGGACTGCTCGCACAGCCCGGGCGTTCCGATGCGCGCTCGCCTCGGGCCGCCCACGGAAATCCTGATCGAACGGGGCGATGAATGGGGCGAAAACCGAGAGCAGCACNNTTCCAGACATAGGTCAGCCACACCACGCTGGCGACCGAAAAAGCGACCGAGGCGAACTGGTCGATGCCGAGTGAGCCCACACGACGGATGCCGTCGGGCGAGAAGCGCCTCAGGACGATCAGGAACACGGCTACGGTGGGCACACCGATGGTCAAGACCCAGTCGATGCCACTCATCCAGACGGAGCGGAAGGGCACCTGCAGCACCGAGAAGAACGACACCAGGAAGGCAACGGCCCATACCCCGAGAATCGCGACCTCNNCGGGTCGTACGAGACGGAGTCATCCGACGCGTCCGCGGTGGGCGTGGCGCCGAGCCGGGTGTCCTCGGGTGTCGGGTTCTCGTCGGCCATTGCCATCCCCTCTCCTGCGACGCCATCGGCGCCCCGGCTACTTTACCTCGCGTGCGCGGTTCATCCCAGGCATCCGGGACCCAGCAACGACTTGAGCTCGCCGTACAGATCCGCCGTGACCTTGACCGGGCGCGGCACCTCGAAGACCTTGGCGACCGAGCCTTTTATGAGCTTCATGCGCACCTCCGTCTGCCCCTGGTGGCGCTCCAGGACGACGGCGAGATCGCTGATCGCGGTGTGGGTCGCCCGATGCTCCGGGATGATCAACTCGAGTGCTCCCTGTACGTCGACGGCACCCAGGTCGGGCACGAGGGCCGACACTGCGTGCAAATTCAGCCCGTCGTCACGGCGAGACACGCGGCCTCGCACAACCAGGATCGCGTCGGCCTGCAGGAGCGGTTGGTATTCGATGTAGGTCTTGCCCATGAACATCACGGTGACCTCACCGTTGAAGTCCTCGACGGTGACCATGCCATAGGGGTTGCCGCTGGACTTGGCGACGCGGTGCTGAACGCTCGTGAGGAGACCCGCGACGGTGACCTGATCCCCATCGCTCAGGTCCTCCGAGGCGAGCAGATCGTGGATCGTCGTCGAAGCGTGCTTGGCCAGGGGCATCTCCAGTCCCGCCAACGGATGATCGGAGACGTAGAGCCCCAGCATCTCTCGCTCGAACGCGAGCTTGTCCTTCTTGGTCCACTCGGGCCGATGGGGCACCGACTGGGAACCGTGATGGGGCTCATCGAACAGGCTGTCGAAATCGAACCCGTACTGTCCGTTCGCCTCGTTCCGCTTGACGTCGACCGCTTGTTCGATCGCGCTCTCATGTATCTCGAGCAGCGCACGCCGCGTCGCGCCGGTCGAGTCGAAGGCGCCCGCCTTGATGAGCGATTCGATCGTGCGCTTGTTGGCGACCTGCAGCGGCACACGCTGCAGGAAGTCGTGGAACGACGTGAACGGTTCTTCTCCGCGACACGCGACGATCGCGTCGACGACATTAGCGCCGACGTTGCGGATCGCGCCGAGCCCGAAGCGAATGTCCTCACCGATCGCCGCGAAGTAGCGGATGGACTGGCTCACGTCGGGCGGAAGCACCTTCATGCCCATGCGGCGACACTCGTTGAGGTAGACCGCCAGCTTGTCCTTGGAGTCGCCCACGCTCGTCAGCAGCGCCGCCATGTACTCGGCGGGATAGTGCGCCTTGAGGTAGGCGGTCCAGTACGAGATCAGACCGTAGGCCGCCGTATGCGCCTTGTTGAAGGCGTAGTCGGCGAACGACTCGAGCACCTTCCACAGGG
>DMUE01000035.1 GCA_003476465.1 Microbacterium sp.
CCGACGTTCCCGATCATCCTCGAGACGCTCCGCGAGGTGCTGCAGGACGTGTATGATCTGCCCGCGCTGCTGCGACTCGCGCGCGGAATCGCCGAGCGACGCATCCGTCTGGTCGAAACGACGACGACCCAGCCCTCCCCCTTCGCGCGCGATCTGCTCTTCGGTTACGTCGGNNGACGTGATCGCGCAGTTCGAGCGCGAGGCGCAGCATCTCGACCCGACTCGGCGGGTGCACGGAGTGGAGGGCGTCGCCGACCTGCTGCGGATGCTCGGGCCGCTCGATGCGGCCGAGGTCGCCGCGCGGCTGATTCCGGCCGACGCCGAGGGCTCCGCCCCTCGTGCGGCCCGCGCAGACCCGCCTGACCCGCCGGTCGGGTCATCGGCGGACGCCCCGCTGCCGTACCTGAACCCGGCGGGCGAGGGTGAGGCTTCCGCCCTCCTGGCCGCGCTCGTCGAAACCCGCCGAGCGATCCCGGTCACCGTCGGCGGCACGCAACGGGTCGCGGCCATCGAGGATGCCGCGCGACTGCGCGACGCCCTCGGCGCGGCTCTGCCGGTCGGCATTCCGCTCGCGTTCCTCGAAACCACCGAAGATCCGCTCGGCGACCTGATCGCGAGGTACGCGCGCACGCACGCCCCCTTCCCGGCGGAGGCCGTGGCGGCGCGATTCGGTGTGGGGCCTGCCGTCGCTCGCCACACCCTGCTGCGCCTCGAATCCCAGGGACGCGTGACGAGTGGATTCTTCCTCCCGGCGGGCACGGATCGCCGCGACGAGGCGGAGTGGTGCGACGCCGAGGTCCTGCGCCGGCTGCGCATGCGCTCGCTCGCCGCGATCCGCGGGAGTGCCGAGCCGGTCACCCCCGTCGCCTTCGCCCGGTTCCTGCCCGTCTGGCAGCACGTCACCCGTCCGCTGTCGGGCATTGACGGCGTGGCGGCGGCCATCGACCAACTCGCCGGTGTACCGCTCCCGGCAAGCGCGTGGGAGTCGCTCGTGCTTCCGGCCCGCGTCGGCGACTACAGCCCCGCCCTGCTCGACGAGCTGACCGCTTCGGGCGAGGTGATCTGGTCGGGGCACGGCTCGCTGCCCGGCCGTGACGGCTGGGTTGCCCTGCACCCCGCGGACGCCGCCGCCTATACGCTCGCGATGCCCGAGGACGAGCCCGCGGCCGACTCGCTGGATCACCGCGTGCTCGACGCCCTCGCCGTGGGCGGTGCGTACTTCGCCTCGCAGTTGCGAGATGCCGCGGNNCGCCTCTTCCGCGGCGCCGCCCTTCCGCATGCGGCCGCTCCCCCGCGGCCGACCGGCGTCGGGGGGCGCTGGTCGCTGCTGCCGGCCCCTGAATCGGATGCGTCGCCCCGAGCGACCGCGTCCGCCGCCCTGCTGCTGGATCGTTACGGCGTGGTCACCCGCGGTTCGGTGCAGAGCGAAGGGCTGGCGGGCGGCTTCGCGCAGGCGTACCGGGTGCTCGCAGGGTTCGAACAGGCCGGGCACTGCCGCCGGGGGTACCTCATCGAGGGGCTCGGGGCCGCACAGTTCGCGGCATCCGCGACGATCGACCGGCTTCGCGAGTTCGCGGCGCTGCCGGACCCGGCGCCCCTGCGCGCCGTGACGCTCGCGGCGACCGACCCCGCGAATCCGTACGGTGCCGCCCTCGTCTGGCCCGCGCTGGAGGGCGTCGCGCATCGACCGGGGCGCAAGGCGGGAGGCCTCGTCGTCATCGTCGACGGCGCGCTGGTGCTCTATCTGGAACGCGGCGGCAAGAGCGCGCTCGTATTCACCGACGACGAAGACGTGCTCGCGGCGGCAGCGGCCGACCTGGCGGCGACGGCCCGTGCCCGGCGCCTCGACACGCTCACCGTCGAGCAGATCAACGGCGCATTCGTGTACGGGTCGGCGACCGGGCGGGCGCTGCGGGCGGCGGGCTTCGTCGAATCGCCCCGGGGTCTCACCCTGAGGCGGGCGACGGCCGGCGACACGGTGCGGGCGGGCGCTCGTGCCTGAGGGCGACACCGTCTACCGGGCCGCTCGGAGTCTGTCCGAAGCGCTCGCGGGATCGGTCGTGACCCGTTTCGACATCCGCGTCCCCGGCAGCGCAACCGCCGATCTGCGCGGTGAGACGGTGCACGAGGTGGTTTCCCGCGGCAAGCACCTGCTGCATCGCATCGGCGAGCACACCCTGCATTCACATCTGAAGATGGAGGGCGAGTGGCACGTGTACGGGCGCGCCGAGAAGTGGCGAAAGCCCGCTTTCACGGCGCGCGCGATCGTCGGCAACGACGTATGGGATGCCGTGGGCTTCGAGTTGGCGAGCGTCGAGGTGCTGCCCACTCGAGAAGAGGACCGCGTCGTCGGGCACCTCGGTCCCGACCCGCTGGCGGAGGATTGGGATCCGGCCGTGGCCGCCCGTCTTCTCGCCGCCGACCCGCGCCCCGTGCACGTGGCCCTGCTCGATCAGCGCACAGTGGCCGGGTTCGGAAACGAGTACGCCAACGAGGTCCTGTTCGTCCGGGGCATCCTGCCCACGCGTCCCGCCACTGAGGTCGACACCGTCGCCCTCATCGACCTCGGGGCACGGATGCTCCGCACCAACCGCGACCGCACGCCCCGGACGTTCACGGGCGACGCCCGGCCCGGACGCACGACGTGGGTGTACGGGCGAGCCCGCCGCCCCTGCCGGCGATGCGGAGCGGCGATCCGTGAGGGGTCGCTCGGGGCCCGAGCCACGGCGGAGCGCAATGTATTCTGGTGCCCGAACTGCCAGAGGTGACCCCTGGGAAGCGCACGGCAGCGACGAAACCAGCCCGATCCAACGAGTGATCGCCCGCCGGCCCATCCGGAATAGGCGTGCCTACGAATGGGTTATATCTGGTGGCTTCGGCTCTCAACGCCGCAGGAGGGGATCGTGGGTAAGAATTACGTGGACATCGAACGCGACAACGGAGAGACACTCCGCTATCGCAAGCACGTCAACGGTCGCGGACTGATTGCGCACGGAGCGCGCGTGCACGCCAGCGCACTCATCGAGGCGGGCGCGTACGTCGAACCGGGTGCGCAGGTCGCCGCCGGTGCGCGGGTCCTGCGCGGCGCCTGGATCGAATCCGACGCTGTGATCGGACCCGACGCCGTCGTCGAGGAGCAGGCGCACGTGGGCACGGGAGCCGCAATCGGCCCGGGTGCCCGCGTCGGCGTCCGCGCGAACGTCGGCGACCGTGCACGCGTGGCGATCGGTGTTCGCATCCGCGACGACGAGACGGTCGGCGACGGGCAGACCGTGAGCACCGACAGGCGAGGGTTGCGTTTGGCGGCGTAGGCGCAGCTCACCGCGGCTACGCTGGCGTGATGGTCAAGGACGGCTCGCGGCGCCCGAAGGGACCTCAAGCTCGGACTATCGCTGTCGCTTCGGAAATAACCGGCCCGCTGCGGCTGGGGGTGTTTCC
>DMUE01000021.1 GCA_003476465.1 Microbacterium sp.
CACCGGCGCCGGCACGCTCAGCGTGGGGTTGCGTTCGAAGAAGTTGTACGGCTTGAGCGTGAACTTGGCGTAGTCCATCGGCATGACCGGCCAGTCCTCGTTGCGCGGGAAGTGCGTCAGCCCGAACGTATGCCAGAGCACGACGTCCTCGCCGATGAGCGGCTCGTCGCCCGCGATGTACGCGGTGATGCCGTCCCCACCCGGGTTCTGGTTGACGAAGTCTCCCGCTGCGTACCGCTCGGCCGGGTCGTACTTCGTCACGAACAGGTTCTTCTTGGCGAACTCCGCCCGGCGCGCGATGGACGACGACGGATCCGCGAGCAGGGTCGGCGTCTCGATCGGAAACAGCACGTACGACGTCGGTTGGCCGAGCTCGGTGGTCTTCTCGGTCGACGCGATCTGCCACACCCGGTTCACGGCGCCGTCGGCGGGGCGCCCGGAGACGGCCTCGGAGGCGATCGGTGTGACCTTCTTCGTGAAGGCGTTGCCCGCCGGGTTCGTCTCGGAGACGGGCAGACGCACCGCGTCTATCTCGTTGACGACGTTCGACAGGCCGTCGACCGTCATATCGAGGCGCGCCGAGAACAGGTGCTGGTGGTATGGAGCTCCGAGGCCCGGCGCGACCTGAGACGCGAACGGGTAGGCGGTGCCATCCGCCGCTTCACCGGGGAAGGAGGAGGTGAAGAGGACGCCGGTCAGCTTCGCCTCGCACTCGATCGTGCCGTCAAGGTAGAGGTACCAGTAGAAGCCGTAGTCATAGTTGCCGACCGTCGTGAAGAACGAGATCACCAGACGGCGGGACCGACGTACCTCGTGCGAGCCCGTGAACATGTCGGTGTGCTTCCAGAGCGTGCCGAAATCCTCCTCGTGCATGCAGATGCCGTTGTCGATTGTGCGCGGCAGCCCCAGCTCGTCGGGAAGGACGGCGTCGAAGTATTTGATCTCGCCGACGCAGTCGCAGCCGAGTGCCAGCGAGTTGGTGTAGCGGCCGAACATGTACTCGCCCGTGTCGAAGTAGTTCTGCCAGAACCGGTTGGGGTGCGGGTCGGCGTAGGGCACGAGCATTTCGTTGATCGATCCGCGGTACATCACGGGCCGATCAACGCCCTGGTCGGCGAACGAGAGTTCGCGCAGAATGAGGCCTTCGCGCATGTCGAAGCCGATTCGCAGCTTCCAGTTGCCCCACGTCACGTGCTCACCGTCGACCGAGAAGCTCGGCCCCTCGGGTTGCGTGATGACGATGGGTTTGAGGCCCGCGAGCGGTGGCCCCTGCAGTGCTGGGTCGTCGAAGTTGCCATGCGTTTCGGGCACGGCGAGCCCGGGGGTGTCGACGATCTCGATGACCCGTCGATCGGCAGTGTCGATGTATGCGGTCAGNNCCTTCGTCCTCGGCGAGGATGAGTGCGACATCCTCGAACTCGGCGTCGAGGATCGGCAGCTGGCCCTTCGACCCGTCGAGCACGTGCGTCGAGAGGAGCGCGCCGGTAGCGATCGAGACGATCGAATCCGTGGAGTGCCCCGTTGCCATGTCGAGCAGTTGCACCCGCGCACGGCGGTCGGGCAGGGGTGCTTCCCCGGCCTCCCAGGCGAGCACCTCGCTCTTGGTAGGCTCCTCGAGCCCGACGTAAGCGAACCTGGTGCTCGCCGTCACATCGGCTTCGGCCAGCATGATCGTCCGGACCGCCCCGATCTCGGCGACCGAGAGGGAGGAGAGCGGGTGGGCGGGGGCGTCGGGGGCGACGAAGGCGGTGGATGTCTGGATTTCGGTGATGCTCATGTCTGTCTCCTGGGATGGCGCGGGCCGCTCGAGGCGTTCAGCGACCGGGGTGGCTGCGGGTCGCTGCGACGGGCTCAGCGACCGGGTTGGGGTCTGGGTCAGTTGGCGATCGAGTCGGTCAGTTTGGCGTAGGCGGCTGGGCGGCTCTTCTTGATCCACCGGGCCTGGGCATACCCGAGCGCCGGGAAGAGCACGATCAGGGCGAGCAGGAACCAGCTCACGGCTCCGAACACGGGCGAGCCCTCGCCGTCGACGTCGCCGACCATGATCGGGAAGTATGCGGCGATCAGCGCGGCCGAGGCGATGAGGCCGACGAGCCCGAGCGCGGGAGCGATGATCGTGTTCCAGGGCCGACGGTCCTGACGGGTCTTGGCGAAGTAGGCGATGACCGCGACCGAGGTGAGCGCCATGAGGATCGCGATCGCCAACGTGGCGACGCCGGCGAACCAGGTGAACACCTGGAGCACCGGGTCGAGGTTCAGCGCGGCGAAGACAGCGATCAGCACGACGGCGGTGACGCTCTGCACGAGCGACGACACGTGCGGCGAGAGGTGCTTGGGGTGCACCGATGCGAGGCGGTCGGGCAGAACACCGGCGTTCGCCATCGAGTGCTGATAGCGCGTCACGACGTTGTGGAACGACAGGACGCACGCGAACATCGCCGTGATGAGGAGGATGTTGACGCCGATCTCGCCGGCCACCCCGAGGTAGCGCGCCATCGTCGTGATGATGAACGTGCCTGGGTCCTCCGCGACGACGCCCACTACGCCATCCGTGCCCCACGCCATGACGAGCGCCCACGACGCGAGCGTGTAGAAGACCCCGATGCCGATGACGGCCGCGTAGGTCGCCCGGGGGATCGTCCTGTTCGGGTCGCGTGCCTCGTCGCGGAAGATCGCCGTGGCCTCGAAGCCAATGAATGCCGCGATGGCGAACATCAGGCCGACGCCCGGGGAGCCGCTGACGATGTTGGCGGGCTCGAACGGTGCAAGGCTCAGGCCATCTTCACCTCCGGTGAACATGACCGCTGCGACGAGGATCAGCACGATGCCGACCTCCGCGACCAGCAGCACCCCAAGCACCTTGCTCGAGAGATCGATATGCCGGTACCCGAGGATCCCCACGAGCGCGACCACACCGAGCGAGAACAGCCACCACGGCAGCAGCGCCCCGCCGAGGGACTGAACCGTGACGGAGAGGATGTACCCGATGTATCCGTAGACCGAGACCTGGATCGCCGTGTAGGTCAGCATCGCGATCCACGCGCTCGCCAACCCCGTCGAGCGGCCGAGCCCGTACCCGACGTAGGTGAAGAAGGCGCCCGGCTTCGGGACGTGGCGGGTCATGGCGGCGAGGCCCACCGAGAACAGCACAAGGACGACAGCGCTGATCGCGTAGAGGGCCGGGAAGCCGATCCCGTTTCCGATCAGGATGCCGAGCGGCGCCGCACCGCCGATCACGGTCAGCGGTGACGCGGCTGCGACGACCATGAAGACGATCGCGGTCACGCCGAGCGACCCCTCGAGAGTGCGCTTTGCGGAGTCCTCGACTCCGGGGGTTTCGAGCTTGGTCATGGGGTGTCCGATCTGTGAGCGACGGGTGGCTGTTGACGGTTGGGTGCAACGGGTTGGCGCGACGGCGGTGCGAGCCGCGGGCGACGGGCTGCCGCGGATGCCCCGAGCCTGACTTGCGCGGGTTGCCCTCCGGTCTCGGCCGCGTGAAACCCCCGCACCATCATCTGGGACGGGTCCTGGTGACCTGTCTCAGTCGGCGACACACGCTTGAAACACTGCGGACGCGGTGCGGCAACCGGCCCTGCGTACCGTGAGCCGGAGCGTGAGGAGGCGGGATGACGGCACTCGAACGGGCGATAGCCCGGCCGGCGCCCGTGCGCGGATTCGGCGCGCGGTCGCCGCTGGAGGGCCTCGATCGGCAAAGCGTGTCGTTCGCCGATGTGCTGGCCCAGTCCGTAGCCGCCGTCGCTCCCTCCGCCGCGGCGATGACCGTCGTGGTGCTTGTCTCGGGGGTGGCGGGCGCCGCGACGGTGCCGGCGATGCTCGCCGCCGGCCTGCTCGCCCTGATGGTCGCCGCGACGATCAACCAGTTCACGAAGCGGATGGCCGCCGTGGGTTCCCTCTACACATTCGTGTCGAAGGGGCTCGGATCCGGAGCCGCGCTGGCCGCAGCGGCCGCGATCGTCATCGGGTATGCCTTCATCGCGGTCTTCGCGCTCCTGGGCGGCGCCCACTACCTC
This sequence comes from Microbacterium sp., assembly GCA_003476465.1. Classification (GTDB taxonomy): domain Bacteria; phylum Actinomycetota; class Actinomycetes; order Actinomycetales; family Microbacteriaceae; genus Microbacterium. The sequence continues at coordinate 4,032 of DMUE01000021.1, forward strand.
ACGATGCTGATCCGGGGACTCTGGCCGGGCTTCGGCGGGCCCCTGGACGTTGCGGGAGTGTTGGCGGCAGAGGCCGCTGTGCTGACGCTCGTGCTCGTCCGCGGAATCCGAGTCTCGTCGCGCGTCGCGCTGATCGTCGAGGCGGTCTCGGTCGTCATCATCCTGGCGCTCCTGGTGGCGCTCCTCGTGCAGATCGGGCCGTTGGATGTCTCGGCGCTCATTCCCGTCGAGGGCCCATCCGTCGCGGGTTTCGCGGCGGGCACGGTGCTGGCGCTCACGGCATTCGTCGGGTTTGAAAGCGCCGCAACACTCGGCGTCGAGGCGCG
>DMUE01000172.1:0-1894 GCA_003476465.1 Microbacterium sp.
TCCTAGGGTCGTGAGCGCCGGGGTGCCGGTGTGGCTCGTAGACTGGCCACGTGCCAATTCACGGGATAACGCGCGCCCTGGCGCGCTCAGAAGCGTTCCGTGAGTGCCTCGATGGGGCATCGCGCGACGCCGACCTCTCTCTCACCGAAGGGCTCGTAGCGCCGGTTCTTTCGGCGCTCGTCGCGCGTCGTGCCGGTGCGGCTCATCCGCCCGCGCTACTTGCGATCACGCCCACGGGGCGCCGCGCCGACCAGCTGGGCCCGTCGCTCGCGGCCTACATGCCCGACGCTCTCGTACTGTCCTTCCCCGCGTGGGAGACCCTGCCCCACGAACGCTTGAGCCCGAGCCCGGAGACCGTCGGCGCCCGACTCGAGGTCCTGCGCAAGGTCGCCGAGTGGGACGGATCGCGGCCCCTCGTCCTGACGGCGTCGGTCCGAGCCGCGCTCCAGCCGATCGCATCGGGCCTCGAGAACATCCGGCCCGTCGAACTCGCGGTCGGAACACGCGGGCACGACCTGACGTCGCTGGCCGAGCGGCTGGTCGACCTGGCGTATACCCGCGTAGACATGGTCTCGCGTCGCGGCGAGTTCGCTCTCCGCGGAGGCATCCTGGATGTTTTTCCCGCCGTCGCGGACCACCCCTACCGAGTGGAGTTCTTCGGCGACGAGGTCGATCAGATCCGCGCGTTCGCGGTCGCCGACCAACGGTCGCTGCCGGGGGCGATCGGCTCGGTAACCCTCCCGCCGAGCCGTGAACTACTGCTCACCGCCGATGTACGGGCCCGGGCCAAGGCGCTCCAGGGCGAACTTCCGGGCCTGTCGGGAATGCTGGAGCGGATGTCGGAGGGCATCGCAGTGGAGGGCATGGAGTCGCTCACCCCGGTTCTCGCCGATGGCATCGTGCCGCTCGTCGACTACCTCCCGGCGGGCACCTCCGTGGCGCTCGTCGATCCGGAACGTGCCGTCGCCCGCGCGATCACGCTGCAAGACACCAACCGAGAGTTCCTCGAGGCCGCGTGGAGTGCGGCGACGGCGGGGGCCGACACCCCGATAGATCTCGGTAAGGGTGACTTCCTGACACTGCCCGACCTGCGTCAGGCCTCGGCCGAGCGCGGCGGTGTGTGGTGGACGCTCAGCGCGTTCGACTCCGGTGCCGCGGACGCAGCGGCCGACGGCGTGCTCGAGGCGGGGGATTCCTCCGCCGTGCGGTTCCCGGCAGCGGCCATCCCCGCGTTCCACGGCAACATCGACGGGGCGACGGCCCACGTCGGCGAGCTGCTGGCCGAAGGATGGGGCGTGGTGGTCGCGGCCGCCGGGTCGGGCCTGGCCGATCGGGCACGCGATGTGCTGTCCGACCGCGGCTTCGCCGCCCGTGTGGTCGACGAGGTCGCCGAGGCTCCGCCGCCGGGCGTCGCGCTGCTCGTGACGGCGCCGATCGAGGCCGGCTTCTCCTTCGCCGACGCCAAGGTGGCGGTGCTCACCGAGTCCGAATTCTACGGCCGCACGATCAGCGCTGACTCGCGCGTGGTCAAGAAGCTGGCATCCCGGCGACGCAACGTCGTCGACCCGCTGCAGCTCAAAGCGGGCGACTTCGTCGTTCATTCCACGCACGGCATAGGCCGGTTCATGGAGTTGGTGCAGCGTGAGGTTTCGTCCGGGGGGCGCAACCCGGTCAAGACCATGCGCGAGTACCTCGTGGTGGAGTACGCGCCGGGCAAGCGCGGATTCCCGGGCGACAAGCTCTTCGTGCCGACGGATCAGCTTGATCTGCTGTCGAAGTACGTCGGGGGAGAGGCGCCCACGCTCTCGAAGATGGGCGGCAGCGACTGGGCGCAGGCCAAGGGTCGCGCCCGCAAGGCGGTCCGCGACATCGCCGTCGAACTGGTCAAGCTGTA
>DMUE01000172.1:1964-5799 GCA_003476465.1 Microbacterium sp.
TGAGATCGTCGCGGGGCTCGAAGACGGCTCGATCGACATGGTGATCGGAACCCACCGCATCCTGACCGAGAAGGTCTCGTTCAAGGATGTCGGCCTGCTCATCATCGATGAGGAGCAGCGGTTCGGTGTGGAGCACAAGGACGCCCTGAAGAAGCTCAAGACGAACGTCGATATCCTGGCCATGAGCGCAACGCCGATCCCCCGCACGCTCGAGATGGCGGTCACCGGTATCCGCGAGATGTCGACGCTCGACACGCCGCCCGAGGACAGGCATCCGATCCTGTCGTACGTCGGACCGCGCAACGACAAGCAGATCGCCGCCGCAATCCGCCGCGAGCTGCTGCGCGAGGGCCAGATCTTCTACGTGCACAACCGTGTCGCGTCGATCCAGCGCGTCGCGGCGCACCTGGCCGAACTCGTGCCCGAGGCACGGATCGCCGTCGCTCACGGGCAGCTCGGCGAGCACGCGCTCGAGCAGGTCGTCGACGACTTCTGGGAGCGCAAGTTCGACGTACTCGTCTGCACGACGATCATCGAGACCGGCCTCGACATCGCGAACGCGAACACGATCGTGATCGACCGCGCCGACAAGTACGGCCTGTCGCAGCTGCACCAGCTGCGCGGACGCGTCGGTCGTGCCCGCGAGCGGGCGTACGCGTACTTCCTCTACGACGACCTGAAGCCGCTGTCCGAAACCGCGGCCGATCGGCTCGAGACGATCGCGGTGAACAACGACCTCGGTTCGGGCATGCAGGTCGCGCTGAAGGACCTCGAGCTGCGGGGCGCGGGCAACCTTCTCGGTGCGGAACAGGCGGGACATATCGCGGGGGTCGGGTTCGATCTGTACCTGCGCATGATCGGCGAGGCTGTGGCAACCTTCCGTGGCGACGATGTCGAGGGCCCCGCCGAGCTGCGGCTGGAACTGCCCGTGAGAGCGCGGATTCCCGAGTCGTACATCGACAGCGAGCGGCTGCGGCTCGAGGCGTATCAGAAGCTCTCGTCCGCGGCGACGGCGACCGCGGCCTCCGACTCGATCGACCTGGTCGTCGAAGAGCTGCGGGACCGCTACGGGGAGCCGCCGGCCGAGGTCGCGGGCATAGTCGCCGTCGCCCGCCTGCGCCGTCGGGCCGCCCGGTCGGGCCTGACCGACGTCGTCGCGATGGGGCCGAACCTCCGTGTCGCCCCGGCGCACCTGCCGGATTCGTTGCGAATCCGGATGCAGCGGCTCTACCCCGGTGCCAAGCTCCTCTCCGGGGGCGAGGCACTCGTCGTGCCGATGCCGCGCTCCGGTAGCGACGCCTTGCCAGACGATGAGCTGATCGCCTGGACGGGACAGTTGCTGACGGCGTTGTTCCCCGAGCCCGAGCCCGCGGCCGCCGCGATGGAGGAGCCGGTGCCCACCGCATCCGCCTGAGGGTGTCCTGCCCGGCCGAGGGGGACGTCCTGCCGGGTGAGGGCCCGCTCTGCGGTGCTGTGGCGCGCGCCGCGGTGCGAGGGCCGTCCGCGACCGGAAGGACGACACCTGGGCCGGCAGGAGGAACTCGGCTTTCCGGGATAGGACTTCGGCGTTGACCGCCGGACCCCGGCCTGTGGTTCGGCTCAGCGAGCGCTACGGCGGGAGCCTCGCCCGACACGATCACGACCGCCGGATCGATCGAGCATCGGGTCGCGCCCGGTCACGTCCACGACCAGCCGCAGGTGCGGCAGTGGAACTCCAGGCCGGGCCCATCTTCTTCTGTGTGTGCATCGCGCAGCTCGCTACCGCGATCGAGTTCGAGGACGAACCACCCCAGCTCCACGACGCGCACCTGCGTGTCTTCGCACACGGGGCACANNCTTCCTGTTCGGTGCCGGCGTGCGTGCCGGTGGTCGCGGCGGAGCGTTCGGTGGGCGGCGGGATCAGCCCGTGTTCTGCAGCCCCGCCGCGACGCCGCTGACCGACAGCAACAGCAAGCGCTGCTGTTCGGCATCCGGGGCCTCGCCCGCGGCGGCCGAGGCCCGCAGAGCGCGCAGGGCGCGCAGCTGCAGCAGCGACAGCGCATCGACATAGGGACTGCGCATCTTCACGGCTCGCTGCAGGACAGGCTTGTTGGAGAGAAGCTCGCCGCCATCGGTTATCCGGATCACCCACGCGCGCGTCTTCTCCATCTCGCCCAGCACGAGCTCGGCGAGCTCATCGCGATCGCCGAGCGCCAGGTAGCGGCGAGCGATGCGCGGGTCGGCCTTGGCCAGGCTCATCGCGACGTTGTCGATCATGGTGCGAAGCAGCGGCCACTCGTCGTATGCTTCGCGCAACAGGGCCTCGTCGCCGACGGCGTCGAGCGCGGTGCCGAGCCCGAACCATCCGGCCAGGTTGATGCGCGCCTGCGTCCAGGCGAAAACCCACGGGATCGCCCTGAGGTCCTCCAGCGACTCGACCGACAGACCCCGGCGCGCCGGTCGGGAACCGAGGGCGAGAAGACCGACCTCTTCCAGCGGCGTGACGGTCGCGAACCACGGCGCGAACCCGGGCGCGCGCACCAGCGAGAAGAACCGCCGNNTAACGGGCGAAGATGACCTCACCCTGTTCCGTGAGCTTGAACCGTCCCTCGACCGAGTGCGGCGGTTGGGCCAGGATCGCGCTGTTCGCGGGTCCGCCCCCGCGGCCGAGAGCCCCGCCGCGGCCGTGGAACAGGGTCAGTTCTATGCCCTCTTCCTGGGCCCATGCCGCGATCGCCGCCTGCGCCTCGTACAGCGCGAGGTTCGCCGCCACCGGGCCGACGTCCTTCGACGAATCGGAATAGCCGAGCATGACCTCGAGGCGCCTGCCGGTGGCCTCGAGGCGCGCGGCGAACTCGGGATGGGTGACGATCTCGGCCAAGATCCGGGGTGCGGCCTGCAAATCGGCGAAGGTCTCGAACAGGGGGATGACATCGAGCACGGGGCCTGCGGCATCCGGTCCGACCGCGAAGCGTGCAAGGCGACGCACGTTCGCGAGGTCTTCTGCGGACTGCGTGAACGAGACGATGTAGCGCCCGGCCGCGCGGGGGCCGTAACGCTCCTGCACGAACGCGATGGCCCGGAACACCGCGAGCACCTCGTCCGTGGTCTCGCTGAGCGCGCCGCCCGTCTCCAACTCCGCGAGCGCCTTGCGGTGCACCTGAGAGTGCTGGCGCACCTCGAGCTCGGCCAGGTGGAAGCCGTATGTCTCGACCTGCCAGATCAGGTGCTGCAACCCGCCGTATGCGTGGCGTTCGGCTCCCGCCGAAACCAACGAGTCCTGCACGATGCCGAGGTCGGCGAGGAGTTCGTCCGGGTCCCCGAAGGCCAGGTCGGCATCTCGGGTCCGCGTGGCGGCGATCCGTCGTGCGAGCAGCAACAGGATGCGTCTATGCGGCTCGTTAGGGGAGCGCTTGGCGATGTCCGCCGCCGCGTCTTCGTCCGCTGCGCTCAGTCGATTCCACAGGGCGACGAGCGCCGGGCTCGGGGGAGTGGTCTCGGCATCGAGCGTGAGCGACCTGCCGACTCGCGAAGCGGTGCGCTCCAGGCCGAGGAGGACGTGCTCCGACGCGATCGCGGCGGCTTTTCGAGTGACTTTGGCGGTGACGAACGGGTTACCGTCCCGGTCGCCGCCGACCCACGACCCGATGCGCACGAACGGACGGACGATGGGTGCCCGGCGGCCCGCGGCGGGACCCTGCAGGGCGTCGTCGACGCGCCGATAGACGTGCGGCACGGTTGTGTAGAGCGTCTCGTCGAAGACGGCCATGATGGCGCGGACCTCGTCCGTGGGCGAGGGCTTCTCGGCGCGGAGCGGCGCGGTGCGCCAGAGCGTGTCGATCTCTTCGAGGATGTG
>DMUE01000124.1 GCA_003476465.1 Microbacterium sp.
CCCAGAGCGCACGGCGCGGGTCAGGGCGCGAGAGGCAGGACGGGAACCCCGGGCGGTGCGAAGCCGAACACCTGACCGAGAAAGCTGAGCTCGCTTTCGAGAGCGTGCTCGATGGTCTCGGCGCGCCGGAACCCGTGCGCCTCGCCCTCGTAGACGACGAGGGCATGCCTGATGCCCTTGGAGACGAGGGCATCTCGCACTGCATAGGCCTGGGCGGGGGGCACGACGGGGTCTTCCGCGCCCTGCAGGAGCAGGACGGGCACCTCGAGCTGATCGATGCGCGTGAGCGGCGAGCGCGCCGAGTACACGTCCCCGGCTTCGGGCAGCGGACCGACGAGGCCGTCGAGGTAGTGCGACTCGAAGTCGTGCGTTTCGGCCGCCAGGGCGCGGAGGTCCGCCACTCCGTATCGGCTGATGCCGGCCGAGAACGTCTTGGCGTTGGTCAGGGCAGACAGCACGGTCCACCCTCCCGCGGATCCTCCCTTGATGGCGAGCCGTGCCGCGTCGGCGGCGCCCTCGGCGACGAGTCCTTCCGCGGCCGCCACGACGTCCGCAACGTCTGCGACGCCCCACTGACCGGCGAGGCGCTCGCGATAGGCCCGCCCGTAGCCGCTTGAGCCGCCGTAGTTCACGTCCAGAACGCCGATTCCGCGGCTGGTGAAGTAGGCGACGGTGGGGGACGCCTCGCCCGCGACGTGCGCGGTCGGGCCGCCGTGCACGGTGACGATATAGGGGGGACGTTCGCCGTCGGGACCCCTGACCCCAGGGTTGGTCGGTGGGTAGTCGAACGCGTGCACGGGACCGGCGGGTCCGCCGAAGGTGACGGCACGAGCCGTGGGAAGCCAGCCGGCGCCCCGCGTCGGCACCCCTCCACGGATCGGTCGCGCGTGGGCCGGGTCGTCGATGTCCACGAGCCACAGCCCGGCCGGAGCGGTTGCGCCGGCCCCCGTGATGAGGGCACGGCTGCCGCGGACGTCGCAGATCAGCACCTGCGACGACAGGGGGAGTCGGATGCCTCGGGTCGAGCCATCCGACTCCTCTGTGACCAGGGCGTCGCGGCCGTTCGTCCGCACGGCGAGCGTTCGCCCGTCCTCCAGGGGAGCGAACCAGCGAATGCCGAGGTTCCAGAGGGGGCCGCCGGTGTCGGAGTCGGACGGCGCCAACGACGATGCGTGGCTTCCACCCCGGGCCGGCCGACGCTCGAGGTTCCACCGGCCCGTGCGGTCGGTGGCGTACGTCAGCTCATCGGGCCCGGTCCACTCCGGTTGCAGGACCGACTCCCCCGGCCCGCCCGCCACCCCGCCGGCGGTGCCGGTGGCGAGATCGAGCACGACCAGCCGGGTCGCATCCCAGGGCATGTCCGGATGGTTCCAGCCGATGAATGCGAGCCGGCGTCCGTCGGGTGACAGGCGCGGGTAGGCGACGAAATCGAAACCAGTGGCGAGGGAACGGATGGACTCGGTCGCATCCGTGTCGTTCGTGAGTGACACGATTTCGACGATGTCGCGCGCCGGGCTGCCGTTCTCCCTGTCGGTCTCGCGCACGGCGAGGAGTCGTCCGCCCGACCAGGTGAGGTCGCCGAATCGGGTGCCCGGGAGCTCTGGCGTCAGCGCACGAGGTCGCTCACCGGGGACCAGGTGCCATACCCGCTGGTCGGACTGCTCCACGAACGAGAGCGCGCCCGACTCATCCGCCGTCCACGCTCCACCGCCGTACTCGTGCACGCGGGATCGTGCGCTCCAGGGGGCAGGCAGAACCACGTCGGCGGTGGCGTCCGCCTCCGTCTGCTGATCGACGACGTCCGCGATCGAACGCCGGAGAATGGCGGTGCGACCACGTTCCTGAGGCATGGTCTCGCCCCACCACACTTCGTCAGCGACGAAACGGGCACCCTCGACCCGGGGCGAGGATGCCGTCACCTCGCTTGCGGTGATGGGCGACGGCCAGGTTCCGTAGGGGAGGATCGTGGTCATCCCGACAGGCTACGCGGCGCTCCCGTGCGGGCGGAGCCGCCGATCGGAAGCGGGTTCCGTGACCCACAGCGCGATCAGCGCCACGATCACGATGGGCGCCCGCGATCCCGGTGCTCGCTCAGACCGCTCGAAGAACCGCCACGACCTTGCCGAGAACGCTGGCGTGATCGCCGAGAATCGGCTCGAACGCGCTGTTCCGGGGAAGTAGCCAGGTGTGACCGTCGCGCCGCCGGAACGTCTTGACGGTGGCTTCGCCGTCGAGCATCGCCGCGACGATGTCGCCGTTCTCGGCGGTGTGCTGCGTACGCACCACGACCCAGTCGCCATCGCATATCGCGGCGTCGATCATGGACTCGCCGGATACACGCAGCATGAACAGCTCGCCCTTTCCGACGAGCTGGCGGGGGAGGGGGAAGACTTCTTCGACCTGCTGGTCCGCCGTGATCGGGATGCCCGCCGCGATGCTCCCGACGAGCGGCACCATCGCGGCATCGCCGACGGGGGGCGCCGCGTCGGCCGGATTCTCGGTGGCGGTGCCGGGAAGATCGATCAGCACCTCGATGGCGCGGGTCTTGCCCGAGTCGCGGCGAAGGTAGCCCGAGAGCTCGAGTTGGTTGAGCTGGTGGGTGACACTCGACAGCGAGCGAAGCCCCACGGCGTCTCCGATCTCACGCATGCTGGGCGGGTAGCCGTGCGTGTGCACCGACCGCTGGATCACTTCGAGGATCGCGAGCTGTTTGTCGCTCAGGCTCTTCCGACGGCGGGTGCGTGGACGGGGTTCCGTAGCTTCTGCCG
>DMUE01000053.1:0-2033 GCA_003476465.1 Microbacterium sp.
GGGCACGTTCCGCGTCGGCTTCACCGTTACTGATGGCACCGTGACTGCTGATGGCACCGTGACTACTGATGGCACCGTGACCGACGGCACGACGCCGGCGACCGGCACGGCACGCATCACGATCCTGCCCTCCGACGCCCCGCCGCAGCTGGCGACCTCGCCGGTCGTCGCCTTCGTGCATCCGCAGGAGGACGCGACGCTGGATGTCTTCTCGGCCGTCTCGAACCCGACCAGGCGCGTGCTGCTGCTCAGCGACGTGGTCGGGCACGCTGATGCCGGTGCCACCCTCTCGGTCGACGGCGTAGGTCAGAACTACCTGCGGGTGTCGGGCTCCACGGCCACCGGCGCTGCCGGCCGCCTGGGCACCGTGACCTACACGATCAGCGACGGCACCGAGGACGCGGGCGCCCGGGTGCAGGGCGAGGCGACCGTCTTCCTGCTCCCGCCGGCGCCCGAGCTCGCCCCGATCGCCGTGGACGACACGATCGTCGTGCGCGCCGGATCCCAGATCGACATCCCGGTGCTCGAGAACGACATCGCCCCGGCCGGGGGTCGCCCGACGCTCAACCCCGCATCGGTGGTGTCCTCGACCCCCGACGCGCTCGCTTTCGCCGGCGGCGACGTGCTGCGCTACCTGGCCCCGGCCGAGCCGGGGCAGTACACGATCGACTACGCGGTGTACACGATCGGGGCGCCCGCGCTGGCCGACTCGGCGACCGTGCGCGTGCACGTGCTCGCCGACGACGCGAACCGCGCCCCGCTGCCGGAGACCCTGGAAGGTCGCGTGCTGAGCGGTCAGTCGACCGTGATCGACTTCGACGGGTTCGGCATGGACCCCGACGGAGACGTCGTGAGCCTGGACCGCATCATCAGCCAGCCTCAGAGCGGCTCGGCGACGATCGCCGCCGATGGGCAGTCGATCCTCTACTCGAGCGTTCCCGGCCACCGCGGACAGGCGACGTTCCGTTATCGCGTGGTCGATGCCTTCGGTCAGACCGGCGAGGGCGTCGTGCGCATCGGCGTGCTCGACAGCCGGTCCAACCCCAGCCCGATCACCTTCACCGACTACGTGCAGGTGCAGGCCGGCGCGGCCGGCGAGATCCGGGTCAGCCCGCTCGCCAACGACGTCGACCCGACGATGGGCACGCTCGCAGTCACCGATGTGCGCCCCGACGTGCCCTCGAGCCTGACCGACGGCAGCGTGAACCCCGAGTACGCGCGGCTGGACGGCCGGCTCTCGTCGGTGGGCGAGTCCACCGTCGTGATCGAGGCCGGCACCGAACCGGGCACGATGTCGTTCCTCTACGACGTCGAGTCGAGTTCGGGCAACACCGGTCGTGGTCTGATCGTCGTCAAGGTCGTGCGCGAGAGCGTGCCGAACTACCCGGTCGTGGAAGACACGGTGCTGACCGCCGAGACGCGCGAGGACTTCTCGTCGGGCGTGGACGTGCTCGCCGGCCGGGCGTCGTGGTCGGGCGGCGACATCNNAGACGACACGTGTGATCCCCTTCGCGGTCACCGGCGAGGGTGCCGGCGGGTCCGTGACGACCTACGCGTTCCTGCGCGTGCCCGGTGACGACGACCTGTCGCTGGCGCTGCGCGCCGGCGCAGCGACTCCGGAGGTGACCGAGCTGCAGTCGGTGTCGTTCGATATGACCGCCCTCGTCGCGGGGCCCCGCGGGAGCACCCTCGAACTCGGCACCGACGTGCGCGCGTCGGGTGCTCGCAGCGGGGCGGCGTGCACGGTCGAATCGGGCACCACCGTGCGCTACGACTCGGGCGCGGGTGCGCCGTGGGTCGATGCGTGCCAGGTGCCGGCGCGGATCGTGGGCCAGCCGGACTGGACCTACCTGTCGGTCCCGATCGTGGTGAAGGCCCTCGATCCTCAGCCGGTGCTGCGGGCGGGGTCGATGACCGTGGGCCCGGGCGAGACCGCGACGTTCGACCTGCGCAACATGACGACCTGGCAGCTGCGGGAGGACTGGAGCGGCATCCGCTACGCGCTGGAGTACTCCGGCTCCGCGTTCGCAGTG
>DMUE01000053.1:2104-2749 GCA_003476465.1 Microbacterium sp.
CCTCGCGTCCTGGTCTCAGGACGCCCCCGGGGCGACGTGCTCGGCATCCTTCTCGGTGCAGGACGCGCAGGGCCGCCGCACGAACGCCGAGCGCGACGGCCGGCTGCTGCTGGATCTGCAGGGCTACCCCAAGTCGCCGGCCAGCGTGTCGCAGGTCGGCTACGCGAGCGGGCAGCTCACGCTGCGGGTCGATCCGGGCGAGGCGCGCCTCGCCTATCCTTCGCTCGTCGGCTTCGTGATCCGCTCGAACGGCCAGGATGTCGCCCAGTGCTCCGCGGGCGGCGCCTGCCCGCCGATCGCGGCGCCCAACGGCGAGCAGCGCACCTACGACGCGTTCGCGGTCAACGGCGTCGGAATGTCGCGCTCGAGCGCACGGACGGTGGCCTGGGCGTACGATGCCCCCGGCACGCCGGCCGCTGTGCAGGTTCAGCCCGTCGTCACCTCCGGCGCGGGCGGCGTGGTGTCGCTGCACATCGAGGGGATAGACCCCGACGCGACCGGCACGATCGTCGTATCCAGTCCCGCGGGCGAGACCGTGCAGATTCCGATGCGCCGCAACGACACCCGCATCGATGTGGCCCAGTACCGGGTGGGGTCCAACACCTCCAGTCCGATCAGCGTCACGCCCTACTCGCGGTTCGACCT
>DMUE01000244.1 GCA_003476465.1 Microbacterium sp.
GGCTCCAGCTGATTTCACTCATCCCTTGTCACGTTGTTGCCATGTGATCGCTAGGCACGAGGGTTGCAGCCGTTCGCTTTATGCACACGACGGACCACGCGCTACCCTGGTCACGAAGTGCGCGTTTCGGCCGGTGGCATCGCCACGGGCGATTATGTCGCCGTCCAGCCTCTCCAGCGCTCCCCGAGCACCCTGGGGAGTCATTCCTGTCAGTACGGCGAAGTCACCCGAGGTGATGCGGCCGTGGATGTCGAGCCATCGACGCGCCACAGTGCGAGTGTCCTCAGCGTTCGGCCCAACAAACCAGAGCACGCCGCGACGTTTCAGCCCGGGAACGTCGGTCACACCGCTGAGCACGGCCTTGCGCGCAGTCTTGGACAGCACCCACACGTCCTTGGGGGGTTCAACGACGGGCTGCGCATCAAGCACACACTTCGCGGCCGTCTCGAGCGCCTCGAAGGCCTCGCTCGGTGACCTCTGTAGCAGTACCGCCATGTTGTCCGTCGTCGTGAACGGATTGTGAAGCAGCGCATGGATCACGAGCGCAACCTGAACATCACGTTGGCGCGCGGCGGGCTGCAAGCGTGTCGTCAGACGCATGATGGGAACGACGGGCGCGCCTCCCACCAGCCGCGCTCGCACCCGCGGCCCGGGCTCCTCCACGATCCGCGGCGGCTGGTGACCAAGCGTGACCATCTCGCGGTACATCCGATCGACGCCGATGCCTTGCTTGTCGACGAGGCCCAGCGCGAGCGCCGCGTCTGCCAGGGCTGGCGACCGACTGAATCGCTGCGTGAGTAGGTTGTTCGCGGTGACACCGCCTACGAACCCGCCCGGTGACACCACAGTGAGGGAGCAATCCTCCTCNNCCCAAAGAGCCCCGCTGGAGCCCAGTCCAGTTCGATCAAGAAGCCCGGAATCACGCGAATATCAGAACCTCAATGACGGCGTTCAACCGGTTTCGGACGGGTCCGATTCTGTTCAGTTGTGGGCAGCCGGTGGGCACGGGCAACGCCGAACGGACCCCTACGACACCAGCGCGGACTCACCCTCACCCAAGCCGCCGAGCACCTCGGAACCGTCCCCGCACCCATCAGCGAACTCGAACGCGGCGCCCGCCTGAACATCCCCCTCGCGAACGCATACCTCGAATACCTCAACGCCGCTTGACATCAATAGGAGCATCAAGCTCGTAGCGCGCGACTATCGCGCTCATTGGATACGGCGGACCCATATAACAGATTCAGCCGATTAAATCGCCGACCACCCGATGACCCACGCTGCTGCCAGCCACACCCCGCCGATCACGCCGATGATGCCCATGACGATCACGGCCGTCCGGCCACGGATCGTGGAGCGCGAAGCCTCGGCGAGGGCGCGCGCTGAGTAGATGACCCCGACGACACTCGCAACGATTCCCGCGAAGTATCCAATTCCGACGGTGACGTCCACTCCTATATCGTCTGCGCCGGACTGATAGGCGACGACGGCCAGGACCATTGCTACGACAACAGCAGCAACTCCGGCAGCCGACCATACGAGGCCACGAATCGCCGAGCTGAAGCTGATCTTCGATGGAGCCGGCTGATTTGGAGCTGGCGCCCGCGTCGCAGCGGAGGTTGCCATGTGAGGCGCCGACGGTGCCTGCGCGCGCCACATCTCGTACTGATACCGAGTGACACCTGGGGACGCAAGGATCTCCTCTGCAACCTGCTGGGGCATGGTGACGCCCAAGACAGCTCGCAGGTGGGGTTCGCGAAGCATAGAGGCGAAGGCCTCCAGGGTTACGTTCTGTAGCGCGGGCGGCATGGGCTCATTATGGTGCGTCCGCACGGGCTCATCAAACGTCCTTGGCCTTCAGCCCGCCATACTGAGTCGCCACCGGTAGTACGTCTGCTCGGCCACCTCAAGCTCGCGGCATCCCGCGGCGACGTTCGCGCCGTCCGCGAGCATCCGGTCGGCTTGCCCGAGCTTGCGGACCACCTGCTCCGGGATGTGACGCTTCCTGCTGTTCGTCATGATGCGACCAGTCATCCTGCCCGAGCACTCGGGCGACAGAACGACTCTTACAACGGGGTGTGTCAGATTAACGGTGGATCTGGCCTGGCGCATTTCAGTTGATTCGGCCTTCGAAGGTGATCGCGAAGGCGTTGAGTGCGGGCTTCCACCTCGTCACCCAGCGTGCCCTGCCACGCCCCGTCGGGTCAAGCGACCGCGTGACGAGGTAGAGGCACTTGATCGCCGCGGCGTCGTTGGGGAAGTGCCCTCGCGCCCGCACGGCACGCCGGTAGCGGGCGTTGAGGGACTCGATCGCGTTGGTCGAGCAGATGATGCGGCGGATCTCAACGTCGTAATCCAGGAACGGGATGAACTCGNNTCCACGCGTTCTCCCACAACCGCCGGATCGCCGGATACATGGTGCACCACTTCTCCGCGAACTCGTCGAACCTCGCCCGCGCCACGGCCTCCGTCGGGCCGTGTACACCGGCCGCAGGTCCCGGGCGATCTGGTCCCAGTACTTGCGTGACGCGTACTTGAACGTGTTCCGGATCAGATGGATGATGCAGGTCTGCACCGTCGCGAGCTCCCAGGTCGTGGTGATCGACTCCGCCAGCCCCTTCAGGCCGTCGCAGCAGCTATGCCGATGTCGGCATAGGGTGTGTTATGCCGTGCTCGCGATTATGCCGATGATGGTCGGCGGGGCGGTCCGTGGGGCGGGGGCCGGGGTTCGATTGTCGGCATAATCGCGCGTTTCTGGTCGGCTGGTCTTTTCAATGTTGAGGAGACAGGAGTTGACCATGATCAGGATCCGTTCGGCGTCTGAGGAGTGTTGGTCGGTGGCCCGTTGGAAGCGGTCGCCCACAGATTCGAGGCCGAGCTTGTGCGGCGGGGGTTCACGAGGAAGTCGCTGATGAACCAGTTGCGGCTGCTGGCGCATCTGAGCCGGTGGCTTCAGACGCAGGGCGTGGACGCGGAGTCGCTGTCGGCGCAGCAGGTCGAGGAGTTCCTCACCGAGCGGCGTCGCACTCATGCGGGCTTGTTCTCGCGGAGGACGCTGGGCCCGGTGCTGCAATGGCTCGCTGGCGAGGGAGCGATCCCGACTGCTGCGGACAGGGCGCCGCCTTCGATGCGTACACTGGTCGCGCCAGCTCGCGTCACCGCGTCTGGCAGGAAGCGGGCGGTCACCAGCGACCGCGCTCCGTGGAAGGTGCGTCTGCAGGAGCATTCTCAACTCCCTCCTGCTCTAGTGCGAGGCATGATGGGGGGATGTCGGCTCCCGCCCTGATCGCGATCTCCCACGGAACCGCCTCCCGCGCCGGTCAGGCCGCGGTCGCCGCGCTCGTCGACTCCGTCGCATCCGCGCTGCCGAACGTACACGTGCTGCTCGGCCACGTAGACGTGGAGCAGCCCGACGTGGCGGCATCCCTCGGCGCTCTCGCGCCGGAGGAGCCGGCCGTGATCGTTCCCCTGCTGCTGTCGGCCGGCTACCACGTTCGGGTCGATTTACGCCAGCAGTCCGCCGGGCACGCCGGCGTCGCGATCTCCGCGGCGCTGGGCCCGGATCCTCGGCTGGTCGAGGTGCTCGCGGCACGGCTGACCGCGCTCGATCCCGCGCCGGAGGACGCGATCGTGCTGGCCGTGGCCGGCTCGAGCGATGACCGCGCAAACGCGGACTGTCGTGTGACCGCTCGGAAGCTGTCAGAGCGCCTCGGTCGAAAGGTGTCGGTCGGGTTCCTTGCCGCAGCAGAGCCGCGCCTCGCACCCGTGGTCGGGGCGGTGCGACACGGCAGCCGCCGTGTGCTCGTCGCCAACTACCTGCTGGCGCCCGGATATTTCCACGATCTTGCCGTGCGCCTGGCCGACGGCAGCCCCGTCGCTCGTCCCCTGCTGGACGATGACCCGCCCGCGCCGCAGCTAGTCAAGCTCGTTGTAGACCGATATCGCTCTACTGCTGTGGAGGCCCCGGCGACAACTCTGTGACGCTGGGTGACGCCCCATTACCGCGCTTGACGTCGCATTTCACCGCGGACCCAGCGGCCCGTAGCTTCGCAGGGTGGGCAGCTACCGCGCCCGATCCGGGGATGCCCGGGATTCCGGAGGCCATCGTGACCATCAGCGACATCGGGCAGGACAGCCCGGCAGACCGCGCCGCCCGCATTGCGGCGGAGGGCGCACGCGCCCGCGCACCGCGGCCGTCGTCCAAGCCGAACGGACAGTGGAAGATCGACGGCAAGGCCCCGCTCAACGGCAACGAGGAGTGGAAGCAGGTCGATGAGGGTCTCGCCGTCCGCGAGCGGATCGAGAACATCTACGCCCAGGGCGGTTTCGCCTCCATCGACCCGACAGACCTGCACGGACGCTTCCGGGTGTGGGGCCTATACACGCAGCGCAAGCCGGGCATCGACGGGGGTCGCACAGCGATCCTCGAGCCGCACGAGCTCGAGGACGAGTTCTTCATGCTGCGGGTCCGCATCGACGGCGGGCAGCTCACGACCGAGCAGCTGCGCGTCATCGCCGGCATCTCGACCGACTTCGGGCGCGACACGGCCGATCTGACCGACCGCCAGAACATTCAGCTGCATTGGATCGAGGTCGAGTCGATGCCGGAGATCTGGCGCCGTCTCGAGGCCGTCGGTCTCAGCACGACCGAGGCGTGCGGTGACGTGCCGCGCGTCGTTCTCGGCTCGCCCGTCGCCGGCATCGCCGCCGACGAACTCATCGACCCGACACCGCAGATCGACGAGATCACCTCGCGTTTCATCGGCGATCCGTCTCTGGCGAATCTGCCTCGCAAATTCAAGTCGGCGATCACCGGACACCCGAGTCAGGACGTCGTGCACGAGATCAACGATGTCGCCTTCGTCGCGGTGCATCACCCGGAACTCGGCATCGGATACGACCTGTGGGTCGGCGGGGGCCTGTCGACCGCCCCGCGCCTGGGCGAGCGCCTGGGCGCCTTCGTCGCTCCCAAACGGGTTGCCGATGCGTGGCATGGGGTGGCGCAGATCTTCCGCGACTACGGATACCGCCGGTTGCGCAACAAGGCGAGGCTGAAGTTCCTGCTCGCCGAGTGGGGGACCGAGAGGTTCCGGCAGGTGCTGCAGGACGAATACCTCGGCTATACCCTTCCTGACGGTCCGGCTGCGCCGAAGCCGCGCGCACAGGGCGACCATGTGGGCGTGCACCGCCAGAAGGACGGCCGCTTCTACGTGGGAGTCACCCCGATCGTCGGCCGGGTCTCGGGGCCGACCCTCGGGAAGCTCGCCGATCTTGTCGAGGCCCATGGTTCGACACGGCTTCGCACCACGCCGCATCAGAAGCTGGTGATCCTGGACATCCCCGAGGACCGCGTCGAGTCGCTCATCGCGGGACTGGACGGCCTGGGCCTCTCCGCCCGGCCGAGCCTCATCCGCCGGGGCACGATCGCGTGCACGGGCATCGAGTTCTGCAAGCTCGCGATCGTCGAAACGAAGGCCCACGCAACCGACGCTGTGCTGGCGCTCGAAGAGCGCCTCGCCGGCATCGACCTGCCGCACCCCATCTCACTGCACGTGAACGGCTGCCCGAACTCGTGCGCCCGCATCCAGACCGCCGACATCGGCCTGAAGGGCCAGCTCGTCACGATCGACGGTAAGCAGGTTCCCGGCTACCAGGTGCACCTGGGCGGCGGGCTGGCAAGCACGGGCCGTGAGGAGGCGGGCCTGGGCCGCACCGTACGCGGACTCAAGGTGAGCGCCGACGGCATCGCCGACTACACCGAGCGCGT
>DMUE01000144.1:0-930 GCA_003476465.1 Microbacterium sp.
GATCGACATCGACGCGCTGGGCAGCTATGGCAACCGCTTGGTCCCCGGCGATGTCGTCACCTATCAGCACACGTTCGGGATCGATGTTGCGCTGGCAGCGGACGCCGTTTTCAACGTGAGCGAGTTGGACTTTGCGGGCACCTCAACGGCGGTCCTCGACGCGATCGACACCTCCCTTTCGGTGGCCGCCGTTGAGGGCGGGTCGCTGAGTTTCTCGGCGACGAACACAGCGCGTTCCTATAACGTGACGGGCCGCGGCGCCGTGAAGGTCACGATCACGATTGCGGTTCCGGCCGATCTCGAAGACACGGAGACGATGGTTCAGGCGATCTTCCTCCGGTCCCTTCCGGTCACCCTGACGCAGGTCGCCGAGCCTCTGCCCGACGCTCCTAGCGTCTGATCTGGTCGGTGCTTCGCTCTCTCGGCCGCGGTCTGGCGTGGGCCGCATTCGCCCTCGTCGGGCTTGTTGCGGTGCTGGTCCTCGTCGTTCCCTCGGTGATCGGCGCACAGCGCTACACGATCCTGGGCGGCTCGATGGAGCCCGCGATCCCGCTCGGGTCGCTCGTGGTCGTGCAACCCCGAGAGTTCGACGACGTGCGGGGCGGCGACGTCATCACCTTCCAGCTCGAATCGGGTGAGGCGGCGGTCGTGACCCACCGGGTCGTCGGCGGTGGGCGCACGAGCGAGGGCGAGCGCGTGCTCGTCACCCAGGGGGACGCCAACGACAGCGCCGACATCGAGCCGGTGCGCGAACCACAGCTGCGCGGTGTGCTGGTCTACAGCATCCCGCTGCTCGGGTGGATGAACGTCCTCATCTCGGGCGAACTGCGCGCATGGGTTCTGCCGTTCACCAGCGGGATCTTGTTGCTCTACGCCGCGTGGATGTTCGTCAGCGCGTGGCGCGACCGCAGGCATCGTCCGCGGGAGGAG
>DMUE01000144.1:983-6243 GCA_003476465.1 Microbacterium sp.
GAGGCACTCGCCGATGTCGTCGAGGGGCGATCGGATGCCGCGATGATCGCGATCGAGAACTCCGTCGATGGTGGGGTCTCGACCGCGCAGGATGCGCTCGCCACCGTCCCCGGTCTCCGCATCGTCGGGGAGTACCTCGTGCCGGTGAACTTCGTCCTCGTCGCCCGGCCCGGTACGACGCTCGACCAGGTCTCNNAGCAACGTCGCGAGCGCGGTGGGCCTGCTCGATGGCACGAGCGACGCGGATGCCGCGATCGCACCGCCCACGATCATCGAGCACCACGAGTTCGACGTGCTCGCCGAGAACATCGGCGACAACGCCAACGCCGTCACCCGCTTCGTCCTCGTTGCGAGTACGGTCGCGCCCTCGCCGGCGACGGGAGCGGACAAGACCTCGCTCATCGTCGAGTTGCCCGAGGATCATCCCGGCGCCCTCCTGGAGCTGCTCGAGCAGTTCGCGACGCGCGGCATCAACCTGAGCCTGTTGGCCTCACGCCCGATCGGCGACGCGCTCGGCCGCTACCGCTTCGTGATCGACGCTGACGGCCACATCCAGGACGAGCGGATGGCCGACGCCCTGCTGGGACTGCGTCGCTTCAGCCCCAAGGTGATCTTTCTCGGTTCGTACCCGCGCGCCGATCGCGCGATCGTCCGCTATCCCGACCGCTACTCCGACGAGATCTTCGTCGAGGCGCGCGACTGGCTGCGGGGGCTGCTCAGCGGAGAGCCCGGGGCCTGAGCTGCGCTCAGGCGACGGGGTCGACCAGGTGCGCCGCGACCAGCTCGAGCGTCTGTATCCGGCCCGGGGAGTTCGCAAGCGGCTCAGTGCCATAGGATCCGGCGACCGGCGAGAGCATCACCTCGTCCACGCCGTGCCGCGCGGCGAAGGCGGCGACTCCGGACGCAACGTCCTCACCGGATCCGACAAGCCACCGTGAGCGTGCCCCCTCCATGAACGACACGGCGAGTCCGTCCGAGAGCCCGCCGCTGCCGTCGCGCTGCGCCGCCTCCGCCTGCTCGACCGTTTCGAGCGGAATGAGGGGTTTGTTCGTCCGCAGCCGTGCCATCATGCGCAGCTGAGGAAGTGCCCGGGCCTCCGCCTCTGCGGAGGTCGGGGCCGCGACGGCATTGATCGTCAGCAATGTGCGCGGCTCGGGATGCGCTTCGCTCGGCACGTACCGGTTGCGGTAGAGCGACAGGGCGCGCTCGAGTCCCTCGCCCGAGAAGTGATTCGCGAAGACGTACGGCAGGCCGAGAGAGGCGGCCAGCTGGGCGGAGTAGTCGCTCGAGCCGAGCAGCCACACCTCGGGAACTCCGGATGCCGCGGGCGTCGCGTGCACGGAATACTCGCCGCCGTCGGTGAACCGCAGTGTCGCTCCCTCGGCCGAACCCAACGCCAGAATGTCGCGGATATGATCGGGAAAGCGGTCGACGTCGCTCGTCGCACCGGACTGGCGCAGGAGTTGCGTGATGACGGGGTCGCTACCGGGAGCCCGACCGATGCCGAGGTCGATCCGGCCGGGTGCCATGGCCTCGAGCGCGGCGAACTGCTCGGCGACGATGAGCGGCGCATGGTTGGGCAGCATGACGCCGCCAGAGCCCACGCGGATTCGATCCGTGCGGGATGCGGCGGCCGCCACCAGCACGGGCGGCGTGGTGGAGGCCACGGCCGGCATGTTGTGGTGCTCGGCGAACCAGTAACGCCGGTACCCGAGCCGATCGGCGTGCATGGCCAGATCGAGGGATGCCGCGATGGCCTGCGCACTGTTCTGCCCGGCGCGCACGGGCACGAGGTCGAGGACCGACAGGGCGGGAGCTGGGTGAGAAGTCATCATGATCGTCAACGGCCGGAACGGGGGCTGGCATTCCCGCTGGTCCCGGAAGGGAGGGAGCGGGAGGTCATCTCGGAGGCCGGCACCTCAGAGATCCGAGGTGTCGTGTCCCTCGGGAACGACGATGCTCAGTCCGCCTTTCTCGATGGTGCAGCGGATGCGGACGGCGTCGCCGAACTCGTCGCCGTCGAGCTCGATCGGCTGGCCGGGAGAAGTTGCGAGTTCGATCGCCTCGTCCTGCAGGAACCGCACCGAGCTGTTACGGCCCCGCCGTTCGAGAACGCGGCGCCCGGCCCGGAACCGCCGTAGGACGCTGTTGTCCCACCAGACCTTGCGCCAGACGCCGAGCCATCCGAACAATCCGGAGGGTTGGATGAAGGCGACATCGAGGAGGCCGTCGACGACGGATGCCTCGGGGATCAGGGCGATGCCCGCCGGCAGGGCGCCGCAGTTGGCGAACAGGACGCTCTGCACCTTCGCGGCGTGCAGACGGCCGTGCTCCATCTGGTACATGACACGGAACGGTTCGGCCGAGGCGATCGAACGGGCGGCGCCGTCGACGTACGCGACCCAGCCGACCGTTTTCTTCAGCTGCGAGTTGGTGTTCGCGATCATGGCGGCGTCGAGGCCGATGCCGGCCATGACCACGAAGGCGTGGCGTTCACGACTGCCATCCGCCCTCCGGACGTCGGCAAAACCGATGTCGACCGGCTGCGTTTTCCCGGTGAAGGTCGCCGCGACCATGGGTTCGGGATCATTCAGCGGCAGGCCGAGGTTGCGCGCCAGCAGATTGCCGGTGCCGCTCGGCACGATCGTCAGGGAGACGCCCGTGCCGGACATCGCCTCCGAGACGGCGCGGACCGTGCCGTCGCCGCCGGCTACCATGACGGCATCCACGCCCTCCGCGAGAGCCTGGCGGGTGACGTCGTCGCCGAGGTCGTCCACCGTCGTCTCGAAGAAGAGCGGCTCCGCCCATTCCGCCTCAGCGCACAGCCGGGTGACAAGATCGCGCAGGCGGTCTTGATCGACCTTGGTGGGGTTGTAGACGAGTGCGACGCGCTTCTTCGGCGACGCGTCCTCGGCCTGCATCGAGGTCGTTTCGCCCTCGGGCGTGACCTGGCGCGCCTCGCCGGCCTCGCCGTCCTTCTTGTCGGGAGGGACGTCCTCGGGCTCGCGGATCACGTCGTCCGGAGCTGCGGCGGATTCGGGGTCGGGCGCAGCCGTGTCGGGCTCTTCGTCGTCGCCGAACCCTTCGGGCATGCCCTCGACGTCATCCAGGTCTTCGGCACCGCGAGGAACCTCGGCATCCAATGGTGTGCCCTCCGGGCCGCCGTCCGGCGTCACCGGGGCATCGTCGGGAGGAGGATCGGATGCCGCGGTCATGGTCATACCTTAGGCTNNCGTCACCGTCGCTGCGCGGATCCGCCCGGGGACACGCAACTAGACTTGACGGATGATCGACCCCGTGCTTCTTCGCGATGCCCCCGACCTCGTCATGCGCTCCCAGGTGGCCCGTGGGCACTCGCGCGAGACCGTCGATGCCGCGCTCGCCGCGGATCGCGAGCGTCGGGCCGCGATAACCGCGTTCGAAGAGCTTCGCGCGGCGCAGAACGCGTTCGGCAAAGAGGTCGCCCAGGCGCCGAAGGAAGAGAAGGCGGCACTGGTGGCCGAGGCCAAGGGCCTCGCCGACCGTGTCAAGCAGGCGCAGGCCGCTGTCGCCGTCGCCGAGCAGGCCGCGGATGCCGCCTTCGCGAAGATCGAGAACATCATCATCGACGGGGTGCCCGCCGGCGGCGAGGCCGACTTCGTCGAGATCCGGCGCGTCGGCGACGTGCCGATTTTCGACTTCGTCCCCCGCGATCACCTCGAGCTCGGCGAGAAGCTCGGCGCCATCGACATGCAGCGCGGGGCCAAGGTCTCGGGTGCTCGCTTCTACTTCCTGAAGGGCGTCGGTGCGCGCCTCGAGATCGCCCTGATGAACCTCGCCCTGAACTCCGCGCTCGAGGCCGGGTTCGTCCCCCTCATCACACCGACGCTCGTCCGCCCAGAGATCATGCGCGGAACCGGATTCCTCGGTGAGCACGCGGACGAGGTGTATCACCTACCCGACGACGACCTGTATCTGACCGGGACGAGCGAGGTGGCGCTTGCGGGGTATCACAAGGACGAGATCCTGGACCTGGGCAGCGGCCCCCTGCGCTACGCCGGATGGTCGACCTGCTATCGCCGCGAGGCGGGTTCGCATGGCAAGGACACCCGCGGCATCATCCGCGTGCACCAGTTCAACAAGCTCGAGATGTTCGTCTATACGACGCCGGAGGAGGCCGAGACCGAGCACGAGCGGCTGCTCGGCTGGCAGGAGCAGATGCTCGGCAAACTCGGACTGGCCTATCGGGTCATCGATGTCGCGGCCGGCGACCTCGGGTCCTCCGCCGCCCGCAAGTTCGACATCGAGGCGTGGATTCCGACGCAGGGCGCCTATCGGGAGCTGACCTCGACGAGTAACTGCACGACGTACCAGTCGCGCCGCCTCGACATCCGTTTCCGTCCCGACGGTGGGCGTACCCAGCCCGTCGCCACCCTGAACGGAACCCTCGCGACGACCCGATGGATCGTCGCTTTGCTCGAGACGCATCAGCGTGCCGACGGCTCTGTCTGGGTACCCGAGCCGCTCCGGCCCCATCTGGGGGGGCTCGATGTCCTGGAGCCGATCGCGTGACCGAAGCGCACGAGTCGCCGGCGCCCGCGCAGGCAGAGCCGCACCTGCCCGGGACCGGTGAGGTCGAGGTCGTCGACAGCGACGACGCGGCGGACATCGTCGAGCACCTCGCGGAGGAATCGGCCGACCCGGAACTCACGACGCTCCCGTTGCTGATCGTGCTCGACATCGACGGCACGATCCTGCTCGAGGACGAAGCGCTCAGCCCCGGAATCGTTCAGGCGGTCGCCGACGCCCGGGCGGCGGGCAACGAGGTCATGCTCGCGACGGGCCGCAGCTGGGAGGGCACCCGGGGCATCCTGCGTGTTCTGGAACTCAACCCCGAGTACGTGGTGTGTTCCAACGGTGCCGTGATTCTGCAGCGCCGCGACGCCCGCGACGCACATTATGAACGCGTGCACACCGAGACCTTCGATGCGACAGAGGTGCTGACGCTTCTGCGACAGCACCTGCCCGACGCGAAGTACCTCGTCGAGTTGCCGGGCGGCGATCGCTACTACACCGACTATCTCGAGGATTGGAACCTGCTCGCAGCGCATCGCGTGCCGTTCGAGGAACTCTCGAAGCACCCGGTGTCGCGCGTCGTCGTCGTCTCGCCCGAGCATGCGGAGGAAGACTTCCTGCGGCTCGTCGAGGAGATCGGACTCACTCAGGTTTCGTACGCCATCGGCTGGACGGCCTGGCTCGACATCGCACCGCAGGGCGTCGA
>DMUE01000207.1:0-1240 GCA_003476465.1 Microbacterium sp.
GAGTTCCTCGGGGATTCGATCCTCGGTCAAGCGGTGACGGTGATGCTGTTCACTCGCCATCCGGAGCTCGACGAGGGTTCGCTCGCCAAGCGCCGGGCGAGCCTGGTCTCTACGGTGGCTCTCGCCGAAGCGGCCCGCCACATCGAACTGGGCAGGCACATATTGCTCGGCCGGGGCGAGGAGCAGACCGGGGGGCGTGACAAGGACTCCATCCTGGCGGACACCACCGAGGCGATCATCGGCGCGGCATATCTGTCGGCCGGTTCCGAGGCGGCGACCGATCTGGTGCTCCGTCTGATCGAGCCCCTCCTGGATGACCCCGAGCGCTACGGTGCCGCGATGGACCCCAAGACCAGCCTGCAGGAGCTGGCCGCTCGTCGCCAGGAGCCGCCACCGGCCTACTCGGTGCAGGCGGCCGGTCCCGATCACAATCGCATCTTCACCGCGACCGTACGGGTGGGCTCGACCGCCGCCCAGGGAATCGGGTCGAGTAAGAAGTCGGCCGAGATGGCGGCGGCCCTCGCTGCGTGGCGGGACATCACGACCGGCGAGCTCGAGGGCGACGGCGTCTCGGCGCGTGCCTGAGCTTCCCGAGGTCGAGGTCATACGCGCCGGTCTCGCACCCGCGGTGATCGGCGCTCGGATCGTCGCCGTCGACGCGCGTGACGCGCGTGCCCTCACTCGGCACGTGGGCGGGCCGCGCGACTTCGAGGCCAGGCTCCGTGGTCGCGCGGTGACCGGCGTGGCCCGGCGAGGGAAGTTCCTGTGGCTGCCGGTCGAGCCCCAGGGTGACGCCGCCCGGGAGGCGGTCCTGGTGCATCTGGGCATGAGCGGCCAGATGCTGTTGCGCGCCGATGGGGCCCCGACCGAGCGGCACGAGCGGATCAGGCTGAGCGTCGAGCATCCCGAGCATGGTCTGCTCCACGTGGTGTTCGCGGACCAGCGCACGTTCGGTTCGCTGGCCATCGACGAGTTGGTCGCGACCGCGGATGCCGAGGCCGCCGGGTGGGGTGCCACGGAGCCGCTTCTGCCGATTCAGGTCGCACACATCGCCAGAGATCCGCTCGACCCCGCTTTCCGAGATCATGCGTTCGTCAACGCGTTGGCCCGCAAGGACTCTGCGATCAAGCGGGTCCTCCTGGACCAGACCGTCGTGAGCGGCATCGGCAACATCTACGCCGACGAGTCCCTCTGGGCCGCACGCATCCATCCCGAGGCATCCGCGCGATCGTTGTCGAGG
>DMUE01000207.1:1287-6645 GCA_003476465.1 Microbacterium sp.
GGGGCTCCGGCCGGGCCGCGAGATGGCTGAACCGATCCCCACGATTCGCGGCGGTCCGGGCGTTGCCTGCCGGGGCACGCGCTCGGCCTCGGGTAGCCTGAACCGCACGGCGATGCGGGTCGGAGGCTGAATTCATGCACCTGAAGAGCGTGACGCTCAAGGGGTTCAAGTCGTTCGCCCAGTCCACGACGTTCGCATTCGAGACGGGTGTGACGGCGATCGTCGGTCCGAACGGCTCGGGAAAGTCGAATGTCGTCGACGCGCTCGCCTGGGTGATGGGCGAGCAGGGCGCGAAGACCCTCCGTGGCGGAAAGATGGACGACGTCATCTTCGCCGGCACGTCCACCCGGGGGCCGCTCGGGCGAGCCGAGGTGCAGCTCACGATCGACAACGCCGACGGCGCGCTGCCGATCGACTACTCCGAGGTCACGATCAGCCGCACGCTGTTCCGCAACGGCGCCAGCGAGTACGCCATCAACGGCGACACCTGCCGGCTCCTCGACGTCCAGGAGCTGCTGAGTGACTCGGGCCTGGGCCGCGAGATGCACGTCATCGTCGGGCAGGGGCGCCTGGACACGGTCCTGCAGGCGAGCCCGGAAGACCGGCGTGGCTTCATAGAAGAGGCCGCCGGAATCCTCAAGCATCGGAGGCGCAAGGACAAAACGCTCCGAAAGCTCGAGGCGATGGAAACCAACCTCACCCGCCTGAGCGATCTCGCCGGGGAGATCCGGCGGCAGCTCAAGCCGTTGGGACGCCAAGCCGAGATGGCCCGCGAGGCACAGACGATTGCCGCTGTGGTCCGCGACGCCAAGGCCCGGCTGATGGCCGACGAACTCGCCGCACTGCGTGACGAACTCGCGGCGCACATCCGCAGCGAGCACGAACGCCACTCGGAGCGACTGGTTCTGCAGGAGCGGGCCGATGACGTGCGTCGCCGCGTGGAGATGCTCGAATCCGAACGGCGGGGTTCCGCCGCCGTGGACGCCGCCCGGAGCGTACTGTTCGAACTGGAACGCGTGCGCGAGCGCCTGCGTGGCCTCTTCACGCTCGCCAACCAGAGGATCGCTCTCCTGGGAGCAGCCGAGGAGCAGGGCGAGGTCGGCTCGAGCGTGTCGCAAGCCGACATCGACCAGGCCCGAACCGAGAGCGTGCAGCTGGGGGACGCCTTCGGCGCCGCCACCGGCATCGCGGTCGAGGCGGGCCGAGCCGTNNAGCGCTCTCGTCTCGGAGCACGAGATGCGCATCACAGCACTCCGTGGCAGGGCGGATGCCGCGGCATCCGCCCTCGCCGCCGTGCGCGGTGCCGTGCTCCGGCAGCAGAACGCCCTCGATGCGGCGCTCATGCGGAGGGCCTCGGCGACCGAGGCCCTCGAAGGCTTCGAACCCCTCCCACAGCCGGACGGCGACACCGACCATGCCTCGGCCTACGACCGCGCGCAGCGCGCCGTGACCGACGCCGACGCGCAACTCGCCGGCATCCGCGACCGCCTGCACAGCGCCGAACGCGAGGCCGATGCGCTTACGGCGCAGACGGCCGCGCTCACACGTGCCCTCGACGTACGCAACGGGGCGTCGGCTCTGATTGAGCGGGGCGCCCGGGGCGTGCGCGGCCTGGTGGCAGATGGCATGCAGGTTCGCCCGGGGTATGAAGCCGCGATCGCCGCGGTTCTCGGTTCGGTCGCCGAAGGTCTGCTCGTCGACTCGCGCAGCGCGGCCTTCGAGGCTCTCGCCGAGGCGGCGCGTGCTCAGCTGGGCACTGTGGAGATCGTCGTCGGGGACGCCGAGGCTCCCGTCGCCCGCGATCTCCCGGTGATAGAAGGCCTCGTTCCCGCGCTGGACGTCGTCGCCGCGCCGGCCGGTGTGCTCGGTCTGCTCGCGCACGTGATGGTGGCGAACGACCTCGAGACGGCGCGCAACGCGTGGCCGCAGCTCGAGTCCGCGGCCGAGCTCGGCCCTCTCACGGTCGTGACGCTCGCTGCCGAGGTCGCGACCCCGTTCCTCCTGCGCGGCGGAAGTGGCGGTTCGCCGTCGCGGCTCGCGCTTGTCGCCGAACGCGACGCCGCCGCTGACCGGCTGAGCGAGTTGACGGTCGTCGTGGATTCTCTCCGGGAGGCGTGGGCGGATGCGAAGGAGGCCCTCGCCGACGCGCGGGCGAAGGCCGCCGCCGCCCTGCAGGAGATGCGCGCCCACGACTCTGCCCTGGCTGCACGGGTCGAGCACATGAACCGCCTCACCGTGCAACACGAGGCAGCCGTCGCCGAGTGCGAACGCCTGGAGGCGGGCCTCGCCCAGGCGCAGTCGGCCGTGCGCGCCGCCGAGGTTGAGGCCGAACGAACCGCGACCGAGCGCGACACGGCATTGGCTGCGCCCCGCCCGATCCTGGACGCCGGCGCCCGTGATGGCGTGCTCAAAGAGGTCGAGGCGGCCCGCGAGGCGGAGATGCGTGCGCGTCTGAAGGTCGAGACCCTCCGGGAACGGATTCGCGCTCAGCAGGCACGGGTCCTCTCGCTCGAGCGTCGGCGCGAGAGCGAGCGCGCGGCGGCCGAGGAAGCCGCGCGTCGGGCCGTGATCCGCCGTGCCCAGCGCGAGGCCGCGGCAGCGGTGATCGGTCGCGTGCCGCACGTGCTGGACGCCGTAGAGCGCTCGGTTGCGCAGGCCGCACTGGACCTCGCCGACGTGGAGCGGGAGCGCACGGAGCAGAACGTCGAGCTCGCGGGGCTTCGGGAGCAGGACATCTCGCTGCGCGAACGCCTCGCTGCGGTGACCGAAAGCGTCCATTCGCTCGAGCTGCGGATCCACGAGAAACGCCTGCACGTTTCAGGACTGCTCGATCGTGCGCGTTCCGAACTCGGACTCGAAGAGGAAATCCTGATTTCGGAGTATGGGCCCGATCGGGAGGTAGCCACCCCGGAAGCGGGTGACGACACGTCGGAGCCGTACGATCGGGCACGCCAGCAGAGGCGCCTGCAGCAGGCGGAGCGCATGCTCGCGCAGCTCGGACGAGTGAATCCGCTCGCGCTGGAAGAGTTCGCCGCGCTCGAGCAGCGGCACGCCTTCCTCGTCGAGCAGCTCGGCGACCTCGCCCAGGCGCGCACCGACCTCACGACGATAATCGGCGATCTCGACGAGCGCATGCAGACCATCTTCACTGCCGCCTTCGACGACACCAAGGCGGCCTTCGCTGAGGTCTTTCCGATCCTGTTCCCCGGGGGCTCCGGAAGCATCTCGCTGACCGACCCGGCGAACGTGCTGACGACCGGCATCGAGGTCTCGGTGCGCCCCGCCGGCAAGAAGATCGAGCGGTTGTCGCTCCTCTCGGGCGGCGAACGTTCTCTGGCCGCCGTCGCGCTGCTCGTCGCGATCTTCCAGGCCCGTCCGAGCCCGTTCTACATCCTCGACGAGGTCGAGGCGGCACTCGATGACGCGAACCTCGGCCGCCTCCTTGCCGTGTTCGAGCAGCTCCGGGAGAGCAGCCAGCTCATCATCATCACGCACCAGAAGCGGACGATGGAGATCGCCGACGCCCTGTACGGCGTGTCGATGCGTCAGGACGGCGTCTCGGCCGTGGTCGGTCAGCGCCTGGGCGAGCGTGTCGGCTCCGGTGCCGGTGATCCGGCCCAACCGCCCATCGGCGACCGCGTCCCCGCGTAGGCTGGAGCGATGGCGGAAAGCTCCTGGTCGCTTGGGCGTGCCCTCCGCGGCATGTTCGTGAAGCCGACGATCGACGAGACCACGTGGGACGATCTGGAGACGGCGCTCATCCAGGCCGACTTCGGCCCGGACATCACCGAGCGGATCGTCGACGAACTACGCGGGAAAGTGGAGCGCTACCGCACGACCGATCCGAAGGACCTGCAGCGGATGCTCCGCGAGACCCTCGAGGAGCACTTCGCCAAGTTCGACACGACGCTGCATCTGACCGAGCGTCCCGCCGTCGTACTGGTGGTCGGGGTGAACGGCGTGGGTAAGACGACGACGATCGGCAAGTTCGCGAAGTTCCTGCAACGATACGGCCGCTCCGTCGTCGTCGGCGCGGCCGACACCTTCCGCGCCGCGGCCGTCGACCAGCTCGCGACATGGGCCGAGCGTGGGGGAGCCGCCATCGTGCGCCCCCAGCAGGAGGGTCAGGATCCGGCATCCGTGGCATTCCAGACCATCGAGTTCGCCCAGCGGACCGGCACCGAAATCGTGCTGATCGACACGGCCGGGCGCCTGCATACCAAGGGCGGGCTGATGGACGAGCTCGGTAAGATCAAGCGTGTCATAGAGAAGCAGGCGCCGATAAGCGAGGTGCTCCTCGTGCTCGACGCGACGACCGGACAGAACGGCGTCATGCAGGCTCAGGCGTTTCTCGAGCATGCGGGCGTGACCGGGCTGGTGCTGACGAAGCTGGACGGTTCGGCCCGTGGCGGGTTCGTACTCGCCGTCCAGGAACGAACGGGCATCCCGGTCAAGCTCCTCGGGCAGGGCGAAGGGATCGCAGACCTGACCGGCTTCACACCGCACGTCTTCGCTTCGGCGCTCGTTGACTGAGCCGTTCCCGGTACGCTGCCAGCGGATGACGGGGGCATGTCGACGTGTTGTCTATCGGTGTGCGCTACGTGCTGGTTACATGGGGGGATGGCAATCGAGCACGACTTCTTCGGGGTACTCGAGTCCGGTCCGGACGGATCCATCTTCTGGTCGGAGAACATCGAACTGGGAGACCAGTCGGTGACGGTGGACCTCACGGCTCCGGATCAGGACGATGTGTCGTCGACGGCGCTCGACATGGCCGCGACGCTCGTTTCATCGATAGAAGAAGTCGACCGGCGGGCGCGCGAAGCGATGCTGTCGCTGTTCGATGACCGCACCAGCGAGGTGACGGAGTACGTCATTCAGCAGCAGGAGACGCTGGGCGACGATATCGAGCCGATGCTGACCGATATTTCGGGTGACATCGCCGTGGACGTCATCCGCTCGCTGCAGCTCATGAGCATGACGATCCTCGCGGACGAGATGGGCAGCGGAGACCCGTTCGCGGTGCTCGAGTACGCCCTGGACCCGGATGCGACCGATGACGTGCTGCTGGTGAACATGAGCAGCGACGGCGACGTTCAGTCGGTGACCAGCGCCGAATAGGTGCTGGCTGCTTCGACGGGCACAGCGACCTGTCGTTCCCGGCTGGAGCGCGGGCCCGGTCGTGAGCTTGTCGACGGGACCAGACGCACGCTCTCAGACGGCCTGAGCGAACCCGAGATCGGCAGCCTCGGCGATATGCGCCAGATGCGCGGGGATCTCACGGCCCTTCGACCGCATCGACTGCGCCCAGAGCCGCCCGGCGCGGTACGACGAGCGCACCAACGGCCCGGCCAGCAC
>DMUE01000207.1:6703-13355 GCA_003476465.1 Microbacterium sp.
AGGATCAGGTTCGACTTCGTGATGAGACCGGCGTGGTGTGCCTGCGTGAGCACGTCGAGCGAACGCTCGTAGCGGAACGCGGGACGGATACGCTTGAAGATGCGCGGCACCGTCTCGACGTTGTGGGCGAAGACTTCGGGCCGTGCATCGAACACGACGTTCAAAAGGTCGGACCGACCCGAGAAGTCGACAGCGAGAAGTTCGACACCCGTGTTCGGGTTGGCGGCGTGGATGCGGCGAACAGTTTCGGCATGCAACCAAGCACCCTCATCGGGCAGGTCGTCCCGGGCGACCGCCGTCACCGTCGCATAGCGCAGGTGCATCTGCGTGACGCTCTCGGCCACGCGTCGTGGTTCGTCCGTGTCGTAGTCGGCGGGCTTGCCCGTGTCGATCTGGCAGAAATCGCAGCGGCGCGTGCATTGCGACCCGCCGATCAGGAACGTCGCCTCGCGGTCTTCCCAGCACTCGAAGATGTTGGGACACCCGGCCTCTTGGCAGACCGTGTGCAGGCCCTCGTCTTTCACCAGCGAGTGCAGGGCCGTGTATTCGGGGCCCATCTTGGCCGTGGTCTTGATCCACTCGGGCTTGCGCTCGATGGGGGTCTCGGCGTTGCGGATCTCGAGCCGCAGCATCTTGCGGCCATTCGGCGCCGTCGCTGCCGTGGCCGCGCCGTGCTCGTGGGAGCCCGAACCGCACGCCGGTCCGCAGCCGGTCACGCCGTTACACCCGCATACTCGTGCTGGAACGCTCGGCTGACGGTGTCGAGGATGTCGCGGGGTGAGACATCCGCTCCCACGACCTCGCTGACCGTCGTGACGCCGGCGTCCGTGATTCCACAGGGGATGATCGTGCGGAACGCCGCGAGCGAGTTGTTGCAGTTGATCGCGAAGCCGTGCATAGTCACACCGCGCTGAACGCGGACGCCGATCGCCGCGACCTTGTCTTCGGAGAGCGGACGGCGCACCCACACGCCGCTGCGGCCCTCGACACGGTAGCCCTCGACGCCGTGGGCGCGGAGGGCGTCGATCAGGATGCCTTCGAGACGGCGGACGTGGGCGACCACATCGACGGGCTCATCCAGGCGGACGATCGGGTAACCGACGAGTTGACCGGGACCGTGCCAGGTGATCTTGCCGCCGCGGTCGACGTCGATCACGGGTGTGCCGTCGCTGGGGCGCTCGTGGGATTCGGTGCGCTTGCCGGCGGTGTAGACCGCCTCGTGCTCGAGGAGCAGCATCGTGTCTGGACGATCGCCCGCCACGACATCGGCGTGGACCTGCCGCTGCAGCTCCCACGCCTGCAGATAGGGGACATAGTCGGGGGAGAGCCCGACCTCCTGCACTGCGAGCACACGCGCTCCCTTGTTTGCGGGACGGATTACTGGATCGAGTCCAACAATACCCCGTCTGAGCGGACAGGGGGCGCACCTGCCCCTAACGTGGAGCCATGTCGTCGGAACCTCGCGGTCGGCCGCGCGCCTCGTCGCGCGAGGTCCTCGCCGAGGCGGCGTGTGAGCTGTTCCTCGAGCAGGGATACGCCGCGACATCCGTGTCGGACATCACCCGACGCACCGGCGTGAGCCGCTCCAGCTTCTTCAACTACTTCCTGTCCAAGGCCGATGTCCTCTGGGGCGGATTCGACGAACGGGTCAGGGAGCTTGCCACGCGGCTCGCGAGTCCGGATCCGCCGGGGGACATCGAGGGGGAGATACGGGCGGCACTCGCGACGATGGCCGATGGTTTCGCCCCGGACAGCCTCGCCCTCGCCCTCATGAATGCCCGCCAGATGGGACTCGACGACGACCTCGAGCGCGAGGCGTCCGTTCGGCAGTCTCGCATTGCGCGTCTGGTGGCGGATCGGATGCGTGCGGCCGGGGTCGACGACTTGCGTGCCGCGGTCCTCGGTTCGGCGTACGGGGGAGCGGTCATGGCGGCCGTGGAGGAGTGGGCGCGACAGGGCCCCGGGCGCACTGTGCTCCGCGAGGTGCTGGAGAGCGCTCTCGCGGTGATGGACTTTCGTGCGCAATGATGGGCGTCCGGGTTCCTGCACGCAACAGGCCCGTCGCAGCCGCGCGGTACGTTGCGTCCGCTTGCGACGGACATCGTTCGGGACCGGTCCGGCTCATCCGCTCGCGTAAACTCGAGGCATCATGGCTACCTTCGGCACACTCTCCGATCGGCTCACCGATACCTTCCGCAACCTTCGCAAGAAGGGGCAGCTGACACCGGCGGACGTCGATGGCACCGTTCGCGAGATCCGGCGCGCCCTGCTCGAGGCCGACGTCGCGCTCGCGGTCGTGAAGGACTTCACCGCAAAGGTGCGCGAACGCGCGCTCGGCGACGAGGTGAACCGGGCGCTGAACCCGGCGCAGCAGGTCGTGCAGATCGTCAATGAGGAACTCGTCGCGATCCTCGGCGGGCAGCAGCGTCGGCTGCAGTTCGCCAAGACCGCACCGACCGTGATCATGCTCGCAGGCCTGCAGGGTTCGGGCAAGACGACGTTCGCGGGCAAGCTCGCGAAGATGCTCGAGAAGGACGGNNCTGTTCGTCATCGACGCGATGAGCGGACAGGATGCCGTCAACACGGCGAAGGCGTTCCAGGAGGGTGTCGATTTCACGGGCGTCGTGCTGTCGAAGCTCGACGGCGACTCGCGCGGTGGTGCGGCGCTCTCCGTCGCCTCCGTCACGGGGCGGCCGATCATCTTCGCCTCGACGGGCGAGGGGCTCGACGACCTCGAGGCGTTCCACCCCGACCGCATGGCCTCGCGCATCCTCGACCTCGGAGACATCCTCACCCTCATCGAGCAGGCGCAGAGCACCTTCGACGAGGAGGAAGCCCGCAAGGTCGCCGAGAAGATCGCGACCGACAGCTTCACCCTCGAGGACTTCCTTCAGCAGATGCAGCAGCTGAAGAAGATGGGCTCGATGAAGAAGATGCTCGGGATGCTCCCGGGGATGGGTGCCATGAAGGACCAGCTCGAGAACTTCGACGAGCGCGAGATCGACCGCACTGAGGCGATCATCCGCTCGATGACGCCGGGTGAGCGGCGCAATCCCAAGGTGCTGAACGGATCGCGGCGCCTGCGCATCGCCCGCGGATCGGGCATGACCGTCACCGACGTGAACCAACTCGTGCAGCGCTTCGACCAGGCTGCCAAGATGATGAAGACCGTCGCCCGCGGGGGCACCCCGCAGATTCCGGGCATGGGTCCCATGCCCGGAGCGCGCCCCGGCGCATCGTCCAAGCGCGGCAAGCAGCACAAGCCCAAGGGCGGGTCGAGGTCAGGCAACCCGGCGAAGCGGGCCGCCGAGTCATCCGGAGTCGTGGCGAAAGCCCCGGCGGGTTCGGGCTTCGGCTTGGGAGGCGGCGCCGCGACGGAGCCGACCGAGGCGGACCTCGCCGAGATCCAGAAGCTGTTCGGCCGCGGCTGACCCGCTGTCGGAGGCTCGCGCCAGGTCGCTTCGACAGGCTCAGACCGCTGTCCGCAGACGCTCCCGGCGCTTGTCGAAGAGACGGTGACGCGCTCAGCGCCCCGGCCGGGCGCCCAAGTGCGCGAGGTGTTCGCGCAGCGTCGGTCCCGCGCGGAACTCGCGGATCAGGTGCTGGACGACCGCATGCAGGTCGCCCCCCGAGGCATCGGCCACGAGCAACTGCCTCGTCGAGCTCCCGCCGCTTTCGAGGATCGCTGTGATCTCCGCGAACTCGCGCGCGCAGTGCAGTTCCTCGGCGACCGTCTCGAGACGCTCCACGGTCTCGCGGATGTGGTCGGCCACGGGCACCTGAGTGCCGTCGCGGTCGACTATCACGCGTGCGTCGAGCCCATAGCGGGCCGCGCGCCACTTGTTCTCGCGCACGAACCAGGGCTGGATTATCGTCAGATCCCGCCCGGCGTCCAGCTCGCGCGAGAAATGCTCGACGAGTGTCTGCACGAAGGCCGCGACCGCCGCGAGTTCGGGCAGGGTCGACATCCCATCACACGCACGCACCTCGATCGTGCCCCAGCGCGGTGCCGGACGGATGTCCCACCGCACCTCTGTCGAGTCCTCGATCACGGCCGTCCGCACCATGTCGGCGAGGTATGACTCGTACTCGGCCCAGTCGGCCAACGGCCAGGGCAGGCCGGCCGTGGGCAATTGCTGGAACACGAGGGAACGGTTCGAGACGTAGCCCGTGCGCTCACCGGCCCAGAACGGACTCGATGCGGACAGCGCCTGCAGGTGGGGCAGGTAGACCGCCAGCGCATTCACGATCGGGAGAACCTTGTTCACATCATCGACGCCGATATGGACGTGGATGCCCCAGATCATCATGTTCCGACCCCACCACTGGGTGCGCTCGATCAGGGTGTTGTAGCGGGTCTTGTCGGTGACGCTCTGCTTGTACCACTGGGCGAACGGATGGCTGCCGGCGCAGAGCAGCTCGATACCCAGCGGGTCGGTGATGTCCCGTACGGCGGCGATCGCGTCGGCGATGTCGTCCACCGCCGCGGCGACCGTGTCGCCTATGCCGCTTGTGACCTCCACGGTGTTGGTGAGCAACTCTTCCGTCACCGTGAACCGCTCGTGCCGGGTGGCCTCGCCGACCGGCTTGACGACCTCCGCGGCCCGGCCGACCAGGTCGCCCGATGCGCCATCGGCGAGCATGATCTCCCACTCGAGTCCGACGGTGGAGCGACCGGAGGCCGCGAAGGTCACAGTCATGCGCTCAGTCTCGCACGCAGCCGCCCATCGGGCCCAGACATCCTGATGGTTCGCAACGGCCCCCGTCATCTGGCAGAATGGTGGGTCGGGTGGGCGCTCGACCCTCTATCCAGCGCCCGGGCCCTTCCATTTGAGCTTCCGCCGGGTGTGCACCCCACTCTCCGGGCGATCGGTTCGTCTATTCCGTAATTCACATTCAGGAGAATCGTGGCTGTCAAGATCCGTCTCAAGCGCATGGGCAAGATCCGCGCACCGTACTACCGCATCGTCGTCGCCGACTCGCGCACCAAGCGCGATGGACGCGTGATCGAAGAGATCGGAAAGTACCACCCGACCGAGGAGCCCTCGTTCATCGAGGTCAACTCGGACCGCGCGCAGTACTGGCTGGGCGTCGGGGCTCAGCCGACCGAGCAAGTCGCCGCGCTGCTGAAGCTCACGGGCGACTGGGGCAGGTTCACGGGCGACAAGGACGCCGTCTCGACCGTGCGCGTCGCCGAGCCGAAGAAGCCGTTCGAGGCGGATGCCGCCAAGAAGGCTGTTCTGGTCCCCAAGGCGGAGAAGAAGGCGCCGAAGGCCGACGAGTCGGCCGAGCCCGGCGCTCCCGCCGCAGACTCCGGAGCCGTCGCAACCGAGGTCGAGTGATCCGTTGCTGTCCGCCGCTCTCGAACACCTGGTGAAGGGCATCGTCGATCATCCCGACGATGTCCGGATCACCTCGAGCACCTCCCCTCGGGGGGAGGTGCTCGAGGTGCGCGTGCATCCCGACGATCGCGGCCGGGTGATCGGGCGTGGCGGACGCAACGCCAAAGCCCTTCGCACCCTCATCAGCGCTCTCGCGGGGACCCGGCGCGTTCGCGTCGATGTCGCGGACGACTGACGTGGCCGAGAAGGCCACGCCGCCCGAGGGCGCCAAGACACAACTCCGAGTCGGCCGCCTGGTGAAGGCGCACGGGCTCAAGGGTGCTCTCAAGCTCGAGCTCTACACAGATGACCCCGAGGGCCGGTTCACCCCGGGAGCCACGTTCACGCTGCAGGTTCCCGAAAGTTCGGCATGGCACGGAAAGCCGCTGACGGTGCGCGAATTCCGCTGGATGAACACGCACCCCGTCGCCTTCTTCGAGGGCGTGGACGATCGTGACGCGGCCGAGGGTCTGGTCAAGGCGATCCTCTGGATCGACGCGGATGCTGCCGCTCAGCCATCCGAGGACGACGCCTGGTACGACCACCAGCTCGTGGGCCTGGACGTCGTGCGCGAGGGCACCAGCATTGGCACGATCGTGCGGGTCGAGCACCTTCCCGCGCAGGACCTCCTCATCGTCATGGCGGGTGAGGACGAGATCATGGTCCCGTTCGTCGCCGCGATCGTTCCCGAGGTCGATGTTCAGGCGGGCCGGGTGACGGTCACGCCGCCCGCGGGGCTGTTCGAGGAGATCATCGACGACGATGCGTCGGGTGCCACTGAAGAGTCCGATCTGCCCGAGGCCTCCGCAGACGACGAAGAACACCGGGCCTGAGCGGTCTGCGCGACCGGGCTCCGTCCGGGATGCTCACGGCGCTGCGCGCTCGATGGAGACCACCGTCGTCTTGAACTCGGGCATCTTCGACAGGGGATCGATGGCGTCGTTCGTGAGCAGGTTCGCACTCTCGCCGTCGGCGTAGTGGAACGGCAGGAACACCGAGCCCGGCCGGATGTCGAGGCTCGTCGCCACTGTCGCCGTGACCGAGCCGCGGTGGTTCGAGACCCGCACCCGCGCACCGTCCGTCACGCCGCGGTCGCGAGCCGTGACCGGGTGGATCTGCGCGACCAGGCCGGGGCGAGCATCCTGGAGCTCGGGAACCCGCCGGGTCTGCGTGCCGCTCTGGTAATGCTCGAGCAGCCGGCCCGTCAAGAGCGTCAACTGGTCGCCGGTGGGCGCTTCCGGCGCCGGGCGAGGACGTACAGGAACGAGCTG
>DMUE01000173.1:0-4658 GCA_003476465.1 Microbacterium sp.
GGCGGCTGGGCCCGTTTCGGCCGTGAATGCAGAACCCCCGCCCGCGCAATGGGCCACACGGCCCGTGCCGCCCTCGACTCCACCCGCACCCGCGGCACCCGCTCCCGTCGTTTCGCGCCCCTCCGTCCCGGCGGATGCGGCCGCGGCCGAGCACGCACCCTCCGCGCCGGAGGCGGCCCGCCCGCAGCCCACCGCTGCGGTGACGGCCGCCATGATGCGCGATTCGTGGCCCGAGATCCTCTCGACCCTGGAAGGGATCAGCCGCACCTCATGGCTCGTGGCCAGCAACGCCCGTGTGCACGCCTACGACGACGATGTGCTGACGGTCACCTTCCAGAGCGAGAGCGACGTGCAGAAATTCCGTCGGCGCACGGCCGGTTCCGGTGCGAGCGAAGATCTGCGCATCGCCATCGATCGGGTGCTCGGGGT
This sequence comes from Microbacterium sp., assembly GCA_003476465.1. Lineage (GTDB taxonomy): Bacteria > Actinomycetota > Actinomycetes > Actinomycetales > Microbacteriaceae > Microbacterium. The sequence continues at coordinate 430 of DMUE01000173.1, forward strand.
GCGCGTGAAGTTCTTGGCTCGTCTGGACGGGGGCGACGCGCCGCCGCCATCGGACGAGCCGCCGCCGGACGAGGGTCCCCCTGAGGACGCGCCGCCGGACCTCACGGGGGGCTCCGGCGCGCCGGAGCCCGCTCCGTCCCCGGCTGCGTGGCCCTCGGCAGCGGTGCCGACCTCGGCATCGGGGTCCTCGTCTCGACTGGCGCCCGCGCCCGTCACCGACTGGGCCGTCGCGCCGATCCCGCGCCCGACCGAAGACCCGACGGCGGTCCTCGGGTCGGCACGCGCGCCGGCCCAACTCGCGGTCGACGACGAACCGGAAGAGGCCGCTGCTGTTGTGGCCTCGGTCGGCGCGGTACCGCGTTCGCCCGAGGGCGAGGTCTTGCCGACGGACGAGCCGACGGCGGACGAGTCCGATGTGGACGTGCTCGGGCCCGGTCAGAGCTCGACCCCGGCCCCCCGTCCGGCGGCCCTGCCGAACATCGACCGGTACGGTGAGGCGGTCGTGCGTCAGGTTCTCGGCGCGCGCTTCGTGCGCGAGGAGCCCTACGAGTCCCCGACGAGGTTCAGCTGATGTACGACGGCATCGTTCAAGACCTGATCGACGAGTTCGGGCGCCTGCCGGGAATCGGTCCGAAGTCGGCTCAGCGCATCGCGTTCCACATCCTGCAGACGCCGTCGTTCGACGTCGCACGACTGGCCTCGCTGCTGTCGGACGTGCGCGAGCGGGTGCGGTTCTGCGAGATCTGCGGCAATGTCACGGAGCAAGACCGCTGCAGCATCTGCCGCGATCCCCGACGCAACCCCCAGGTGATCTGCGTGGTGGAAGACGCGAAAGACGTCGCGGCGATCGAGCGCACACGGGAGTTCCGCGGTCTGTACCACGTGCTCGGCGGAGCAATCAGCCCCATCGACGGCGTCGGTCCCGACGACCTGCGCATCGCCGAGCTGATGACGCGTCTCGCCGATGGGACCGTGCAGGAGGTCATCCTCGCGACCAACCCCAACCTCGAGGGAGAAGCCACGGCGGCCTACCTCAGCCGTCTGCTCCTCGCGCTGCAACTGCGCGTCTCGCGTCTCGCGTCGGGTCTGCCGGTCGGTGGCGATCTCGAGTACGCCGACGAGGTCACGCTCGGTCGCGCCTTCGAGGGGCGTCGCACGCTCTAGTGTCGGCCCGGTTCAGCGCAGTACCTCGACGAGGACGACCCACGAGATCATCAGCGCGACCGGGATGGCGACGATCCCGCCGACTGCGACGATCACGAGCCCGGCCGGGCTGCCGGCCATGAGCGTGATCGACCCAGCGGCGTATACCGCGATCGGGAGGAAGTTCACCATCGAGCGGGCGACGTTGTACCGGCTGTGCGGGCCGCGGTCCGCCACGAGGGCCCGCGCAGCATGGATCGGAAACGCGGACGAGAGCATCGTGGCGACCAACACGGTGACGCCGTAGCCGACCACCGTGATGCCGGGAAACAGCGCGAGCGCCGACGCCGTGATGGCCAGCACAAGTGTGCCGATCCCGGCACCGAGACGCGCGGTCAACGACCTCTCCTTGACGATCTCGGCGATGTTCACACTCGCCGCGACGATCACGAGTCCCGCGAGGGCCGCGGCCGCGCCGAGAATGCCCAGATTGAAGTCGTTCCAGCCCAGGTCGTCCAGAGTCATGACCGCACCTTACCGTGCTGCTGCGAGCGGGCTCGACCTGCCCTCCGGACCGGAGCGCGGGTGCGCCCTAACGCCGCAACCGTGCACGGCCGCGGACGACGCTGCCGAGAGAGGCGCGCACCGGCTGTCCGAGGTATATCCCCAGGGATGCGCCCACCGCGAGGCTCACGCCGGTCACTCCAGCAGCGGCCAGAGTTCCGAAACCCTCGAGCATGATCTGCGGGTCGTCGCCGGACTCCACGATCCCCAGCAGCCCGCGGAAGACCGCTGCCCCGGGCACCATCGGCAGGATCGCGGCGGTCGTGATGGCAACAGCGGGCACGTGCAGGCGGTAGGCCGCGAGTACGCCGACGAAACTGCCGGCAAACGCGCCGATGCCGCTGGCCGCCGCGATCTCGAGGCCGATACCGGACGCCGCGAGGAATCCGAGCCATGCGACGACGCTGAGAATGGCGCTGACCACGACGATCCGCAGTCCTGCTCCGTTGAAAACAGCGACGGCGATGGCGATCAGCGCGGCCCCCACGAACTGAAGCGGCACGGGTCCCAGCGGCAGAGCCGCGCTCGGCGGTTCCATCGTCTGCCCGAGCACGCGCGCGGTCTGCAGCCCCGCGAGGATGCCGAGCACGACGCCGAGAGTCTGGGTCGTGAGCTCGAGGATGCGTCCGGTCGCGGTGAGCGCGAAGCCGTCGATCGCGTCCTGTGCGGCGCCGACGACGGTGAGCCCCGCCAGCATCAGCACGACTCCCGAGGCGACGATCACAGAGGGTCGGATGCTGTCGCCCCCGGGTATCGAGGTCATCGCCAGGAGAGGAGTCAGAGCGGCGACGAGAGTCAGCACGAGAGCGCCGGCGATCTGACTGAAGAAGAAGGGAATCGTGGCACGCGAGAGCATGGCCTGGGTGAGCGCTGCCGCGCCCGCGGCGAAAAACGCGACAGCAACGGCGAGGGGACCCGCTCCGAACATCACCGCCACACCTACGGCCAGGGTGGCCTGGGCGACGATGACGACGCCGGGGCCGTAGCGGAAGGGTGAGCGCCGGATCTCGCGCAGCAGGGTTCGGGCGTGCCCGATGTNNCGGGGATCGCCTCGGTCATGGTGTCGGTGGGAACCTCGCCTCGGATGAGCCCGCCCAGTGAGGGCAGGAATCGGCGGAGGTACTGGCGCATGACCTCTCGATCGTAGTAGGGGTCGGAGCTTCCGTAAGATGGTTGGTCGGGCGCGGCATCCCTGCCCTCCTCGTACCCGGGAGTTTCATCGTGGCGCTGATCGTGCAGAAGTACGGTGGCTCATCCGTCGCCGACGCCGAGAGCATCAAGCGCGTCGCCAAGCGCATCGTCGATACACGACGCGCCGGAGACGACGTGGTCGTCGCCGTCAGCGCGATGGGCGACACCACGGACGAACTCCTCGACCTGGCCGCACAGGTGGCGCCCATACCGGCGCCCCGCGAACTCGACATGTTGCTCTCGAGCGGCGAGCGGATCTCGATGGCGTTGCTGGCCATGGCCATCCACTCGATGGGTTTCGAGGCGCGATCGTTCACCGGCAGCCAGGCGGGCATGATCACGGATGCGACCCACGGCGCCGCGCGGATCGTCGACGTCACTCCGATCCGCCTGCGTGACGCGCTCGACGAGGGCGCCATCGTGATCGTGGCCGGTTTCCAGGGCTTCAACCGTGACACCCGCGACATCACAACCCTCGGTCGCGGTGGATCAGATACGACGGCCGTCGCGCTCGCCGCGGCGCTCCGGGCCGACGTGTGCGAGATCTACAGCGACGTGGACGGCATCTTCACCGCCGATCCGCGCATCGTTCCCCGGGCGCGCAAGCTCGATTCGGTCACCAGCGAAGAGATGCTCGAGCTGGCGGCGAACGGAGCCAAGGTGCTCTACATCCGTGCGGTCGAGTACGCCCGTCGGCACGGCGTGCTCATCCACGCACGATCGACGTTCAGTTCATCGGAGGGCACGTACGTGCTCGACGAGAGGCGCCAGGCGGCGCTGCAGCAGCAGGGAGATGGCATGGAAGAACCCATCGTCGCAGGGGTTGCGACCGACCTCGGACAGGCCAAGATCACGGTCATCGGCGTGCCTGACGTCCCCGGCAAGGCTGCCGAGATCTTCAAGATCGTCGCGAAGTCCGGTGCCAACGTCGACATGATCGTGCAGAACGTCTCGGCCGCGGCGACGGGGCGGGCCGACATCTCCTTCACCCTCCCGAAGGCGGATGCTTCGCTCGCGCTCAAGGCCCTTTCCGGGGAGCAGGGCTCCGTCGGCTTCGAGAGCCTCGTGCACGACGATCAGATCGGCAAGCTGTCCGTCGTCGGGGCCGGCATGCGCACCCACTCGGGTGTCTCGGCGACGCTCTTCGAGGCGCTGAGCGTTCTGGGCGTCAATATCGAGATGATCTCGACATCCGAGATCCGCATTTCGGTGGTCGTGCGGGCGGATGACCTCGCCGAGGCGGCACGCGTCGTACACACCGCTTACGGGCTCGATGGCGAGGTCGAGGCCACCGTCCACGCAGGCACCGGCCGCTGACCCGGCCGACCTGC
>DMUE01000173.1:4679-4928 GCA_003476465.1 Microbacterium sp.
CGCATCTCAGATTCCGGACTCTCGATCGCCGTCGTCGGCGCCACCGGGCAGGTGGGCACGGTCATGCTCGAGATTCTGCTCGAGCGTTCCTTCCCGATCCGGGAGCTGCGTCTTTTCGCAACGGCACGTTCGGCGGGCTCGTCGCTTCCGTTCGGCGGACACGAAGTCGTCGTGGAGGATGTCGCGACGGCCGACGCCTCCGGCATCGATATCGCGCTCTTTTCGGCCGGCGCCACCGGTAGCCGCGCA